>NZ_LYSP01000043.1:0-57001 GCF_001728945.1 Pseudomonas sp. ENNP23 | reverse complement strand
ATAAAAAAGCCCCCGCCATGGGGCGGGGGCATCGCGTAGCAAGGGTGGCCGCTTCCATGGGCCGTTACACGCGAATCAGGATTTCGGTGCTGCCGGGGTGGCACTGGTGGTGCGCTCGTTCCAGCCGCCGCCGAGGGCCTTGTACAGGTTGACCTCGCTGGTGAGCTGGTTGAGGCGGGCGCTGATCAGCTGCTGGCGCGCGCTGAACAGTTGGCGCTGGGCGTCGAGCAGGGTCAGGTAGCTGTCCACGCCGGTGCGGTAGCGGCGTTCGGCCAGGCCATAGTACGCCTCGGAGGTGCGCACCAGGTTGCGTTGGGCGTCCAGTTCCTGCGCGTAGGTGGTGCGGGCGGCGAGGCCGTCGGCGACTTCCTGGAACGCGGTCTGGACGGCCTTCTCGTACTGCGCCACCTGGATGTTCTTCTGCACCTCGGCGTAGTCGAGGCTGGCCTTCAGCCGACCGGCGTTGAAGATCGGCAGGCTGATCTGCGGCTGGAACAGCCAACTGCCGGAGCCGGCGTCGAACAGCCCGGACAGCTCGGCGCTGCGGCTGCCGGCGTTGGCGGTGAGGGTGATGCGCGGGAAGAACGCCGCCCGTGCTGCGCCGATGCTGGCGTTGGCGGCTTTCAACTGGTGCTCGGCCTGGAGCAGGTCGGGGCGGCGCTGGAGAATCTCCGAGGGCAGGCCGGCGGGCACTTCGGCCAACTGGTCATCACTCAGCACTTCGCCCTGGGGCAGGTCGTTGGGCAGCGGGCCGCCCACCAGCAGGGTGAGGGCGTTGCGGTCCTGGGCGACCTGGCGGGTGTACTGCGCCAGGGTCACCTGGGCGCTTTCCACGGCGGTGCGGGCCTGGCTGAGGGACAGCGCGTCGGCCACGCCGACGTCGAAGCTGCGCTGGGTGAGGGTGTAGCTTTCCTGGTAGGTCTTCAGGGTGTCGCGGGTGAGCCGCAACTGGGCCTGGTCGGCCTGCAGGGTGAGGTAGGCGTTGGCGACGCTGGCCAGCAGGCTGATCTGCGCGCTGCGCTGGGCTTCCTCGGTGGCCATGTACTGTTCGAGGGTCTGCTCGGTCAGGCTGCGCACGCGGCCGAAGAAGTCCAGTTCCCAGGCGCTGACGCCCAGGGTGGCGGCGTAGGAGCCACTGGTGGTGGCGTGGCCGCCGCCGGAGAGGTCCGCCGGCATGCGCTGGCGGGTGCCGCTGCCATCGGCGCTGACGCTGGGGAACAGGTCGGCGCGCTGGATGCGGTACTGGGCGCGGTAGGCCTCGACGTTGAGGGCCGCCACGCGCAGGTCGCGGTTGTTGGTCAGGGCGCTTTCCAGCAGGCGTTGCAGGGCCGGGTCCTGGAAGAACTCGCGCCAGCCGAGATCGGCGGCGGCGACCCGCGCCTGGGCGCCGCTGTCGCTGGCGGTGTACGCCTCGCCCTGGGGCCAGGCGGCTTCCACCGGGGCTTCGGGGCGCTGGTAGTCGGGGATCAGGGAGCAGCCGCCGAGCAGGACGCCGGCGACCGCGAGGGACAACAGGGACGGCCTCATTCGGCGGCCTCCTTGGTCAGTTCGTCTTTGCTGCGCTTGTCCTTGAACAGCGAGCAGACCAGTACGTAGAAGAGCGGTACCCAGAAGATCGCCAGGACGGTCGCGGTGAGCATGCCGCCGATCACGCCGGTGCCGATGGCGTGCTGACTGCCCGAGCCGGCACCGCTGGAGATGGCCATGGGTACCACACCGAGGATGAACGCCAGCGAGGTCATGATGATCGGGCGCAGGCGCATGCGGCAGGCTTCCACGGCGGCGTCGAACAGGCTCTTGCCCTGTTCGTGCAGCTCCTTGGCGAACTCCACGATGAGGATGGCGTTCTTCGCCGAGAGGCCGATGGTGGTGAGCAGGCCGACCTGGAAGAACACGTCGTTGGACAGGCCGCGCAGGCTGGTGAACAGCAGCGCACCGATCACCCCGAGCGGAACCACCAGCATCACCGAGAACGGGATCGACCAGCTCTCGTAGAGCGCCGCCAGGCAGAGGAACACCACCAGCAGCGAGAGGGCGTACAGCGCCGGGGCCTGGGAGCCGGACAGGCGCTCCTCGTAGGAGAGGCCGGTCCAGGAGTAGCCGACGCCGGCCGGCAGTTGCTTGGCGATGCGCTCGACTGCGGCCATGGCCTCACCGGAACTGTGGCCCGGGGCCGCCTCGCCGAGGATCTCCACCGCCGACACGCCGTTGTAGCGGGCCAGCTTGGGCGCGCCGTAGGTCCACTCGCCGCTGGCGAAGGCGCTGAACGGCACCATCTGGCCCTGGTCGTTGCGCACGTACCACTTGTTCAGGTCCTCGGGGTTCATCCGCGCGTTGGCTTCGCCTTGCAGGTAGACCTTCTTCACCCGGCCACGGTCGATGAAGTCGTTGACGTAGCTGGCACCCCAGGCGATGGACACGGTGTTGTTGATGTCAGAGAGGGAGACGCCGTGGGCACGGGCCTTCTCGTCGTCGATCAGCAACTGGTACTGCGGCTCGTCGCGCAGGCCGTTGGCGCGCACGCGGGTCAGCACCGGGTCCTTCGCGGCGAGGGCGAGGAACTGGTCGCGGGCGGCGTTGAGGGTTTCATGGCCGACGCCGGCGCGGTCCTGGAGGAAGAAGTTGAAGCCGGTGGCGTTGCCCAGCTCCATCACCGCCGGCGGTGCGAAGGCGAACACCATGGCGTCGCGGAAGCTGAAGAAGTGCATCTGTGCGCGGTTGGCCAGGGCGAACACGCTGTGCTCGGCGCCGGGGCGCTCGTTCCACGGCTTGAGCATGATGAAGGCCATGCCCGAGCTCTGGCCGCGACCGGCGAAGTTGAAGCCGGTGACGGTGAACACCGACTTGACCGTGTCCTTCTCCTGGGTCAGCAGGTACTCGCGCATCTGGTCGACCACCACCTGGGTGCGTTCGGCGCTGGCGCCGGACGGGGTCTGCACCTGGGCGAAGAGCACGCCCTGGTCTTCCTCGGGGAGGAAGGCGGTGGGGATGCGGGTGAACAGCCAGGCCATGACGCCGAGGATCACCACGTACATCAGCAGGTACGGCAGCTTGCGGGTGAGGATGCTGCGCACGCCGCGCTCGTAGCCGCGCACGCTGCGGTCGAAGGTGCGATTGAACCAGCCGAAGAAGCCGCGCTTCTCGTGGTGGCCGCCGTGCACCGGCTTGAGCAGGGTGGCGCACAGCGCCGGGGTGAACACCAGGGCCACCAGCACCGACAGGGCCATGGCCGAGACGATGGTGATGGAGAACTGCCGGTAGATCACGCCGGTGGAGCCGCCGAAGAAGGCCATCGGCAGGAACACCGCCGAGAGCACCAGGGCGATGCCCACCAGGGCGCCCTGGATCTGGCCCATGGACTTGCGGGTGGCTTCCAGTGGTGAGAGGCCTTCCTCGGCCATGACCCGCTCGACGTTCTCCACCACGACGATGGCGTCGTCCACCAGCAGGCCGATGGCCAGGACCATGGCGAACATGGTCAGGGTGTTGATGGTGAAGCCGAACGCGGCGAGCACGCCGAAGGTGCCCAGCAGCACCACCGGCACCGCGAGGGTGGGGATGATGGTGGCGCGGAAGTTCTGCAGGAACAGGAACATCACCAGGAACACCAGGACGATGGCTTCGCCCAGGGTGTGGATCACGCCTTCGATGGAGGCGCTGACCACCGGGGTGGTGTCGTAGGGGAACACCACCTTCATGCCCGGCGGGAAGAACGGCTCCAGCTCGGCGATGGTCTGGCGGATGGCCTTGGCGGTGTCCAGCGCGTTGGCGCCGGTGGCCAGCTTGATGGCCAGGCCGGAAGCGGCGTTGCCGTTGTACTGGGCGCTGATGCTGTAGTTCTCGCCGCCCAGTTCCACGGTGGCGACGTCACGCAGGCGCACCTGGGAGCCGTCACGGTTGACCTTGAGGAGGATCTCGCGGAACTGCTCGGGGGTCTGCAGGCGGGTCTTGCCGATGATGGTGGCGTTGAGCTGCTGGCCGGGAGACGCGGGCAGGCCGCCGAGCTGGCCGGAGGAGATCTGCACGTTCTGCGCCTGGATGGCGGTCTTCACGTCCACCGGGGTCAGTTGGTAATTGTTCAGCTTGGCCGGGTCGAGCCAGATGCGCATGGCGTACTGGGCGCCGAACACCTGGAAGTCGCCCACGCCCTTGGTCCGCGAGATCGGGTCCTGGATGTTGGAGACGATGTAGTTGGCCAGGTCGTTCTTGTCCATGGAGCCGTCTTCGGAGACGACGCCGATCACCAGCAGGAAGTTCTTCACCGCCTTGGTGACGCGGATGCCCTGTTGCTGGACCTCCTGGGGCAGCAGCGGGGTGGCCAGTTGCAGCTTGTTCTGCACCTGCACCTGGGCGATGTCGGGGTTGGTGCCCTGCTCGAAGGTGGCGGTGATGCTCATGCTGCCGTCGGAGTTGCTCTCCGAGGAGATGTAGCGCAGGCCGTCGATGCCGTTGAGCTGCTGCTCGATGACCTGCACCACGGTGTCCTGCACCGTCTGCGCCGAAGCGCCGGGGTAGCTGACCTGGATCGCCACGGCGGGCGCGGCGATGCTCGGGTACTGGTTGATCGGCAGCTTGAGGATGGACAGGCCGCCGGCCAGCATGATCACCAGCGCGATCACCCAGGCGAAGATCGGCCGGTCGATGAAGAATTTCGACATGGATCGGGCTCCTTATGAGCGCTTGGCCGGCTCGGCTTCGGCGGGCTTGGCCTGGGCCACGTTGGTCGCCGGGGCGGTCTTGACCTCGATACCGGGCTGGACGAACTGCAGGCCTTCGGTGATCAGGCGATCACCCGGGTTGAGGCCCTTGGTCACCAGCCAGCGGTCACCCACGGTGCGGTCGGCTTCCAGTTGGCGCATCTCCACCTTGTTCTCGGCGTTCACCACCATGGCCATGGCCTGGCCCTTGAGGTCGCGGGTCACGCCCTGCTGGGGCGCGAGGATGGCCTGCTGGTTGACGCCGGAGCTGAGCTGGGCGTGCACGAACATGCCCGGCAGCAGGGTGTGCTCGGGGTTGGGGAACATGGCGCGCAGGGTCACCGAGCCGGTGCCTTCGTCCACCGACACCTCGGAGAACTCCAGGGTGCCTTCGTGCTCGTAGGTGCTGCCGTCTTCCAGGGTCAGGCGCACCTTGGCGGCGTTGTCGCCGGCCTTCTGCAACTGGCCGCTCTCCAGGTCACGGCGCAGGCGCAGCAGTTCCTTGGTGGACTGGGTGACGTCGACGTAGATCGGGTCGAGCTGCTGGATGGTGGCCATGGCGGCGGTCTGGCCGTTGCTGACGAGGGCGCCTTCGGTCACGGCGGAACGGCCGATGCGGCCGCTGATGGGCGCCAGCACCTTGGTGTAGCGCAGGTCGATGCGGGCCTTCTCCAGCGCCGCTTCGGCGGTCAACTGGGCGGCGCGGGCCTCGTCGTAGGACTGGCGGCTGACAGCCTGGTCGCTCACCAGCGCCTTGTAGCGGTCGGCCAGGGAACGGGCGGAGGCGAGGGTCGCCTCGGCGCTCTTCAGCGACGCCTGATAGACGGCTGGGTCGATCTGATACAGCTGCTGGCCGGCCTTCACCTCGGTGCCTTCCTGGAACAGGCGCCTCTGGATGATGCCGTTCACCTGCGGTCGCACCTCGGCGATGCGGAAGGCGCTGGTGCGGCCGGGCAGTTCGGTGGTCAGTGTGTAGGGCTCGGCCTGCAAGGTGACGACCCCGACCTGGGGCGCCTGCTGAGGCGGCGGGGCCGAGGCCTCCTGGCACCCGACGAGCGTGAGCGTAGCCAGAGCGACGGCGGAAACCATGGCGGCGAAGGCTGGCTTCTTCTGCATCTGTGTAAGACCTCGTTGTGAGAATTCGCGTGCCCGAGCGGGCGAAACCCTCACGGGGAGTGAGGGTAGATTCTTTAGGCTGCTAACGAATATACTTACATGCGTGAACGTTTGTAAATGATTCTTCCTGTATCTCTGTCAGAGAATGTGTCGATAGAGATGTGGGATTTCGCCGATTCGTCCCTTTATGTGAAGCACCTGTAGGCATGGCCAGACGAACCAAGGAAGAAGCCGAGGAGACCCGCATCCAGATCCTGGATGCCGCCGAGCGCGTTTTTTATGGCAAGGGTGTCTCCCGCGCCTCGCTGGCGGAGATCGCCTCGGACGCGGGCGTGTCGCGGGGCGCCATCTATTGGCATTTCGAGAACAAGGTGGACCTGTTCCAGGCCCTCTGCGAGCGCCTGCGCAGCCCCCTGGAGGAGCTGGCCCGCGCCAGCGAGAGCGAGCGCGAGAGCGACCCGCTCGGGCGCATGCGGCAACTGCTGGTGCGCCTGCTGCTGCGCCTGGTGGATGACCCGCAAAGTCGGCGCATCAGCGAAATCCTCCAGCACAAGTGCGAATACACCGATGACCTGGGTGACCTGCGGCGCCGGATGCAGGACTTCGCCAGCGAATGTGACCAGCGCATCGCCCGCACCCTGTCCAATGCCGTCGGCAAGGGCCAGTTGCCGGCCGACCTCGACTGCCCGCGCGCCGCCGTGGCGGTGCATGCCTACATCGACGGGCTGCAGGCCAACTGGCTGCTGGTGCCGGAAGGTCTCGACCTCAAGGCCCAGGCAGAAGCCATGGTGGATGCCCTGCTGGACATGCTCCGTTTCAGCCCCGCCCTGCGCCGCTGAACCTCAGCCGGCCAGGCGCGCCTGGAGAAAGTCGAGGAAGCACTGGATGCGCAGCGCCAGTTGGGTGTTGCGGTAGTACACCGCGTGGATCGGCTGGCGATAGTCGCTCATGGCCTCGCCCAGCAGCTTCACCAGCCGGCCTTCGGCCAGGTCCCGATCGCTCATGAAGCTCGCCAGGCAGGCGATGCCCTCGCCAGCCAGGGCCAGTTGGCGCAGCGTTTCGCCGCTGGAGGCGCTGAGGTCTGGGGTGATCCGCCACTGTTCGCCCCCTGTGTGCCGCAACGGCCACAGGTTCAGGCTCTCCGGCTGGGTGAAGCCCAGCAGGCTGTGCCCGGCCAGGTCCTCCACCCGTTCCGGTCGGCCATGGCGGGCCAGGTAGTCGGGACTGGCCAGCAGGTGCAGATGGCTGGCCCCCAGCGGGCGGGCGTGGAGGCTGGAGTCCCCCAGTGGGCCGATGCGGATGGCCACGTCGGTGCGCTGCTCCAGCAGGTCGATGATCTGGTCGTTGGTGTTCAGCTCCAGTTGGATGTCCGGGTACAACGCGCGGAAGGCGCCGACGTGGGGCACCACCGCGTGCAGCATGAACGGCGAGGCGGCGTTGACCCGCAGGCGCCCGGCGGGGCGCTGGCGGCGCAGGGCCAGGCGCTCTTCGAGGCTGTCCATGCGCTGCAGGATGTCCCGCGCCTGGTCGAGGAAGAAGCGCCCCTCCTCGGTCAGTTCCATGCGTCGTGTCGTGCGGTTGAGCAGGGTGGTGGCGAGCTTGTCTTCCAGCCGCGCGAGGCTGCGGCTGATGGCCGAGGGCGTCAGGTGCAACTGTTCGGCAGCGGCACTGATGGAGCCGCAGTCGACGACTGCGACGAAGTGCAGGAGCTCATCGGAAGTGGCTTTCATGGCAGCTCATTCGTGAACGGGGCGCAAATGCCGGGCAAGCATAGCGCCCCTGTGGGCACGAATGAGCGGTCGTCAGGACGTGCGCCGGGGCAGGTGTGCCACGCACGGGTGGTGCGGTGCCGGCTCCTGCAGGCTCTCCGGCGCCAGGGCTTTCAGCGCCTGGTACTGGCTGAGGAACACCTGCCCGCCGAAGGTGCTCAGGAAGGTGCTGCGACCGAGCTGGTCCATCACCGGGCCCTTCACCTCGGACAGGTGCAGTTGCACGTCGCTGGCCCGCAGGCGTTCGACGATGGCCTCCAGAGAGTCCAGCGCGCTGGCGTCGATCAGGTTCACCCCCGAACACATCAGCACCAGGTGGCGCACCTGGGGCCGCTGGGCGATCAGCTCGACGATGCGCTCTTCCAGGTAGCGGGCATTGGGGAAGTACAGGCTCTCGTCCACCCGCAGGGACAGCACCGTCGGGCTCTCGTTGACCGCATGGCGCTCGACATTGCGGAAGTGCTCGCTGCCCGGCACCTGGCCCACCACCGCCATGTGCGGCCGGCTGGTGCGCCAGAGGAACAGCAGCAGCGACAGGCCCACGCCCAGCAGGATGCCGCTCTCCACCCCCATCAGCAGCACGCCGGCCATGGTGGCCAGTTGCGCGGCGCCGTCCTGCCAGGCGTAGCGCCAGGTGCGCAGCAGCGAGCCCAGGTCCACCAGGCTGAGCACCGCGACGATGATGGTGGCGGCCAGCACCGCCTGGGGCAGTTCGTGCAGCAGCGGCGTCAGCAGCAGGGTGCCGAGGGCGATGCCGCCGGCGGTCATCACCCCGGCCAGGGGCGTCTGCGCGCCGGCGTCATGGTTCACCACCGAGCGGGCGAAGCCGCCGGTGACCGGGAAGCCACCGCTGAAGGCCGCCGCCACGTTGGCCGCACCGAGGCCGAGCAGCTCGTTGTCCGGGCCGATGCGCTGGCGCCGGGTGGCGGCCAGGGTCTGCGCCACCGACACCGATTCGACGAAGCCCACCAGGCTGATGAGCAGGGCGGAAGGCAGCAGCTTGGCCGCCAGCGCCGGGTCCAGGCTGGGCAGGGTGAAGCCGGGCAACCCCGAGGGAATGTCCCCCACCACCTTCACCCCGTGGGCACCGAGGCCCAGCAGGCTGACGGCGAGGATCGCCACCACGATGGCCAGGGCCGGCGCCGCCCGTGCCAGGGCGCTGGCCAGGCCGGCGGGCAGGCCGAGGCGCAGCAGGGTGGCCTTGGCCCGGCTGCGCGCCCACCACAGCCACAGCAGGCTGAGCCCGCCGATCAGCAGCGTGGTGGGGTTCAGCGAGGGCAGGTGCTGCACCAGCGAGGGCAGCAGCTCCGGCAGGGTGTCGCCGCCGGCCTGTACACCGAGGAGATGCTTGAGCTGGCCGCAGGCGATCAGCAACCCTGAGGCGCTGATGAAGCCGGAGATCACCGGGTGGCTGAGGAAGTTGGCGAGAAACCCCAGGCGCAGCACCGCCATGCCCGCCAGCAGCAGGCCGCTGAGCAGCGCCAGCAGCAGGGCGGCGCTGGCGTACTCGGCACCGCCGGCGGGGAACAGCGGCTGCAGGGTGCTGGCGGTCATCAGCGACACCACCGCCACCGGCCCCACCGCCAGGGTGCGGCTGGAGCCGAACAGCGCATAGGCCAGCAACGGCAGGATGCTGGCATAGAGCCCGGCGATGGGCGGCAGCCCGGCGAGCATGGCGTAGGCCAGGCTCTGGGGCACCAGCATCAGGGTCACGATCACTGCGGCGAGGGCGTCCTGGCCGGCGGCGGCGCGGTCGTAGCCACGCAGCCAGTCGGTGCAGGGCAGCCAGTGCTTGAGGCTCACTTCTGCTCCCGTTCGAAGTTGCAGGCGGCCGGGGCCTCCACCGCCAGGGGTTCGTGGGGCAGGTGTTTGGGCTCGGCCAGCCACTCGCGGCCCCGCAGCATCATGTCGAAGTAGATGCCGGGCATGGCCCGCACCTTCAGGTCCCAGGCCAGGCGGCGCGGCACCCGCGGGTCGAGCGGGAAGGTGGGCAGCAGCTTGCCGCCATAGCCGAACTCGGCCAGCACCACCTTGCCGCGTTCCACGGTCAGCGGGCAGGCACCGTAGCCGTCGTAGAGCGCCCGTGGCCCACGGCCGGCCAGTACCGCCAGGAGATTCTCCGCCACCACCGGGGCCTGCTTGCGCACAGCGGCGGCAGTCTTGGCGTTGGGCGCGGCGCAGACGTCACCGAGGCTGAAGATGTTGCCGAAGCGAGGGTGGCGCAGGGTCTCGTGGTCGGCCTCGACCCAGCCCTCGGCGTTGGCCAGCACGCTGTCGCGGATGAAGCGCGGGGCTTTCTGCGGCGGCACCACGTGGAGCAGGTCGAAGGTCTTCTCCAGCTCATGGACCTGGCCGTCCTTGTCGGTCTGGCGGAACCAGGCGCGTCGGGCCGGGCCGTCCACCTTCACCAGTTGCGTGGTCAACTGCAGGTTCACGCCGTAGCGCTCGATGTAGCTCATCAGCGTCGGCACGAAGTCGGCCACGCCGAACAGCGCGGCACCGGCGCTGCAGAACTCGGGCTGGATGGCGCCCAGCCGGCCCTCGCGCTGCCACCAGTCGCAGGACAGATAGAGCGCCTTCTGCGGCGCGCCAGCGCACTTGATCGGCATCGGCGGCTGGGTGAACAGGGCGCGCCCTTTGCGCAGCTCCTGCACCAGACGCCAGGTGTAGGGCGCCAGCTCGAAGCGGTAGTTGGAGGTGACGCCGTTGCGGCCGAGGGTTTCCTCCAGGCCGTCGATGGCGCCCCAGTCCAGGCTCAGCCCGGGGCATACCACCAGGGCCCGGTAGGCGAGGCGGGTGCCGTCTTCCAGCACCACGCACTGCTGGTCCGGCTCGAAGGCGGCCACGGCGGCATGCACCCACTGCGCCTGGGGCGGGATGCACTGGGCCATGGGGCGCTCGGTGCGCGCGCGGTCGAACACGCCGGCGCCCACCAGGGTCCAGCCGGGCTGGTAGTGGTGCTGGTCACGCGGCTCCACCACGGCGATGTGCAGGCCGGGCTCACGCTTGAGCAGGCTGGCGGTCACGGCGCAGCCGGCGGCACCGCCGCCCACCACCACCACGTCGTAGCGCTGGCCGGGGCTGGCGTGGCTGGGCTCGGCGCGCGGTGCGTCCTGCCAGCGCTGTTCCAGTCGCGGGGCCAGGCCGCTGAGGTCGTAGCCGGCCTCGCGGGCGGTGGCCAGCAGGGCCTGTGGGTCGAGGTGATGCGCCTCGCTGAGGGCCCACAGGCTGCAGGAGCGGGTGCCGGTCCGGCAGTAGGCCAGAACCGGGCCACGC
Organism: Pseudomonas sp. ENNP23; assembly: GCF_001728945.1. Lineage (NCBI taxonomy): Bacteria > Pseudomonadati > Pseudomonadota > Gammaproteobacteria > Pseudomonadales > Pseudomonadaceae > Pseudomonas > Pseudomonas sp. ENNP23. The sequence goes on along the minus strand of NZ_LYSP01000043.1, from coordinate 46,143 downwards.
ACCTGGGCGAGCAGGGCGTTGAAGGCTTCGACGTCGGCCTCGCGGATCTGCCCGGACACCACCGGCAGGTGATGGTAGTCCAGGCCGTTGGCCAGGGCGGCGGCCTGCATTTCGGCGGAGCTGGGCTGCTGCTCGCCCTCGTTGTCCGGCCGGTTGTTGATCACGCAGCGGTAGCCCGCGGCGGCCAGGGTGCCCATGTCCGTCGGCTGCAGTTGGGTGGAGACGGCGATGAAGGGGGTGAGGCGCTTGATGCTGTCCATGGTCGGTCCCTCAGAGTGCGTTCAAGGGAATCTTCAGGTAGCGGGTGCCGTTGTCCTCGGCCGGCGGCAACTGCCCGGCGCGCATGTTGACCTGCACCGAGGGCAGGATCAGGGCAGGCATGCCGAGGGTGGCGTCGCGGGCCTGGCGCATGGCGACGAAGTCGTCTTCGCTGATGCCTTCGTGTACGTGCACGTTGTGGGCACGTTCCTCGCCTACGCTGGTCTGGTAGAGGAAGTGCTCGCGCCCCGGCGCCTTGTAGTCGTGGCACATGAACAGGCGGGTGGCGTCCGGCAGGGTGAACAGCCGGCGGATGGAGCGGTACAGGGTACGGGCGTTGCCACCGGGGAAGTCGCAGCGGGCGGTGCCGTAGTCGGGCATGAACAGGGTGTCGCCGACGAATGCGGCATCGCCGATCAGGTAGGTCATGCAGGCCGGGGTGTGGCCGGGGGTGTGCAGTGCCTGGGCCTCGATGCCGCCAACGCTGAAACGGTCGCCGTCCTTGAGCAGGTGGTCGAACTGGCTGCCGTCGGTGGCGAAACCGCTCTCGGCGTTGAACAGCGTGCCGAAGGTCCGCTGCACCACGGTGATGTGCTCACCGATGGCCAGCCTGCCGCCCAGTTGGCGCTGGATGTAGGGCGCGGCGGACAGGTGGTCGGCATGGACGTGGGTCTCCAGGATCCACTCCAGGGTCAGCCCCTGCTCGCGCACGTAGGCGATCAGGCGGTCGGCGCTGGCGGTGGAGGTGCGACCGGCGGCGGGGTCGTAGTCGAGCACCGAGTCGACCACGGCGCAGCGCCGGGACGTTGGGTCGCTCACCACGTAGCTGTAGGTGAAGGTGGCGGGATCGAAGAAGGGTTCAACGTGGGCATTCATGGTTCAGCTCTCCTTAAATACCCCTTGGGGTATTTTTATGACGCTGAGCATAGCTGCCATCCGGTTATATATTTATATTTTTTTGATATATGCGGCGGCGCGCTGAAACCTTCGGGTATTCAGCCGAGGTCGGCGCGATAGCGGTTGGGTGACATGCCGAACCAGCGCAGGCAGGCCTTGTGGAAGCTGCTCGGGTCGTTGAAGCCGAGGGTGGTGGCGATGTACTTGATGCTCCGCGTGGAGCGCCGCAGGTAATCGTGGGCCAGGCGCAGGCGGCAATCGTCGGCGATCACCTTGAAGTGGGTGCCTTCGCGGTCCAGCGCGTTCTGCAGGCTGCGCGGGCTGATGCCCAGGCGCTCGGCGATGTCCGGCAGGGTAGGGCGCGCCTGGGCGGCCATCAGCTCCATCAGCAGGCGACGAACCCGGGCCGCCACCGAACCCTTGAGGATCTCGTGGGCCATGTGCTGGGCGCGCTCGGCGTGCAGCGCGTCCAGCGCCTCGTCGGCGGTGGGCAACGGCAGCTCGGCGATGGACGGGCAGAACACCAGGGCGTTGGTGCGCGCAGAGAACACCAGGTCCGGGCCGAACAGGCGTGCCAGGCGGGCGGTGTTCTCCGGCTCGGGGTAGGCGAACTCCACGCGGAGCGGCATCGGCCGGTGATAGGGCTCCAGCCAGTGGATCAAGGCCAGGACCAGCGCTGCGCCGGCGTCGAGGAAGGCTCTGGGGGCGCCCTGCTGGCCCAGCTCGCGCCCCTGCAACACCAGGTTGCCGGCGCTGTCCCGATCGAGGAACAGTTGCGAGCCGCTGCTGATCAGCGGGTGGTACTCCACCATCCGTTCCAGTGCGTCGCCCAGGGTCGGGGCGGACATGATGCTGTAGGTGAACGGGCTCCACACCGAGGGGTGAGCGTAGTGGTAGGCCAGCAGGCCCAGGTCGGGGTTGCCGGTCTGCCGCAACGCCTCGTCGAACAGGCCGTAGATCACTGCCGTCCGGATCGGCGCGCCGCTGGCCAGCGCGGCCTCGATCTCCTGCGCGGGGATCGCCAGGCTGTCCGGGTCGACTCCTGACTTGACCAGGGCCTTCCACAGGACCTTCGAACAGGCGGCGGTAATCGCGTACATGAATCTATCCAGGACGGGTCATCAAGTTCTTGGAAGTGGGGTCGCCCTGTACTTCAGGACAAGGAAAAGGTGTCCCCGGACACTTACCGCGCATTTCTTCGCAATAGGATAATTTCCGTGAAAAACTTCACAAAGTCCTATATGCGTGCAGGCACTCGCACGTGCCGGTTCTTTGTGGATTTAAAACATTCATCGAGGTCGTCCTTGTGTGCGTGCATGTCCCAATCCAGTGATCTTGCCTGCGAGTTCTACGATGCATTGAACGATGGGAAGTTGGGCCTGGCCTTTCAACCTGTGGTTCATTCCCGGAACCCCCATCGTGTTCTCTATTACGAGGGCCTGTTGCGCAGCCTGGCCGAGCCGTTTCCCTGCAACCCCATCGCCTTGCTGGAGCGCCTGGGGCGCATCCGCCTGCTGGACGCTTCGGTGGTGTCCAACGTCGTGCGCCTGCTGGATCGCAGCCCGGCGCTGACCCTCGGCTGCAACATCTCGGCCCTGAGCGCGGCCCTCGACCCCGGCTGGGAGGCGCTGACCAGCCTGTTCCAGGACCGTCCGGAACTCGCCGGGCGGCTGGTCATCGAGATCACCGAGAGCGCCCGTTTCGGCAGCCACGCCGATGCTCTGGCGTTCTTCCGTCACTTCACCCACCTGGGCTGCAAGGTGGCGGTGGACGACCTCGGTGCCGGCTGCTTCACCCTGGATTTCGTTGCCGAAGCGCGCCCCGGCATCATCAAGATCGACCGCAGCTACCTGGTGGAAGCGCGGGAGGGCGGTGCGGCACTCAGGCGTCTGGAACAGGTCGTCGAAACCTGCCGGGACATATCCCCGGTGGTGGTTCTCGAAGGCATCGAAACCCTGGCCGACCATCAACTTGCCTGCGCGGTAAATGCCGAGTGGCTGCAAGGCTTCTTGTTCGGAATGCCGCGTGTCGATCACCCGGATATACCAGGCAACGGTTCGTTGAAGTTCTGATGGGCATGCACGGGAGTTGTGCAGCTTAACCGTCTGATGAATGCACTGGCGTGGCGGTGATAACACTTTCGAACAGGGACGAAGTGCAATTGGAAGTTGACCAGTTCGACAACTTCACAACTGCAGATACCCCCCCGCCTTGCGCGGGAGCGTTCAGAAACCCTGCGCCCGGGCCAGTAGCGCATAGCCCAGCAGCAGCAACGGCCAGGCGCACCAGGGGCTGAACAGCAGACGCCAGGGCAGGGCACGCGGAACGAAGCCCACGCCGTGGACGAAGCCGCCGCTGATGCCGAGCATGGTCAGCATCAGCAGCCCGTGGGAGTAAGTGCCTGCGTCATCGACGAAGGCGCCGGGGTGGATCAGCAACAGCAGCGCCAGCGGCGTCGCCAGCAGCAGCGAGAGCGCACGCCCCAGCGGGGCGGCGCTCAGGGCGCGGGGCTCAGTCACTGGCGTCCTCATCCAGGTTCTGCGTGGTTTCCAGCCACAGCGCATTGATGATCCCGAAGCTGCAGGCCAGCAGCACACCGAGTATCCAGGCGAAGTACCACATGGTCGGGCTCCTTCAATAGAGGCGATGGGTGTTTTCGTCGATGTGCGCGGTGGTCACCCGGCCCCACATCTTCGCGTAGCTCCAGAGGGTGTAGATCAGGATCAGCGGCACGAAGAGGCAGGCCACCACGAACATGATCCCCAGGGTCTTGTGGCTGGACACCGCGTCCCACACCGTCAGGCTCGACATCGGGTCCAGCGAGGACGGCATGACGAAGGGGAACAGCGCGAAGCCGGCGGTGCACAGGGTGCCGACGATGGCCAGGCTCGACCCGAGGAAGGCCAGGCCGCCGCGCCGGGTCGAGGCACCGGCCAGGGCCAGCAGCGCGCCGAGCACGCCGAGCACCGGCGCCAGGAGGGTCCACGGGTAGGTCGCATAGTTGCCCAGCCAGCCGGGGTTGCCGGCGGCCACCTGTTTGGCCAGCGGGCTCAGCGCCTTGCCGGTCTCCAGCGGCGCGACGATCACCTGCCCGCCGATGCCGCCCAGCCACAGCCAGGCCCCCGCAGCGAGGAAGGCCGCCAGGTACACCAGCGCCGCCACCTGCGCCGCGCGCCGGCTGCGGACCGCGACATCGCCCTCGGTGCGCATCATCAGCCAGGTGGCCCCGTGCAGCATCAGCATCGACAGGCTGGTCACCCCGGCCACCAGGCCGAAGGGGTTGAGCAGTTGCCAGAAGCTGCCGTGGTAGCTCACCCGCAGGTCCGCGTCGAACTGGAAGGGCACGCCCAGCAGCAGGTTGCCGAAGGCCACCCCGAACACCAGCGAAGGCACCAGCGCCCCGGCGAACAGCCCCCAGTCCCAGGTCTGCCGCCAGCGGGTGTTGGCCAGCTTGCTGCGGTAGTCGAAGCCCACCGGGCGCACGAACAGGGCGAACAGCACCAGCAGCATCGCCCAGTAGAAACCCGAGAAGGCGGCGGCGTAGACCAGCGGCCAGGCGGCGAACAGCGCACCGCCGGCGGTGATCAGCCAGACCTGGTTGCCGTCCCAGTGCGGCGCGATGGTGTTGATCACCACCCGGCGCTCAGTGTCGGTGCGGCCGACGATCGGCAGCAGCGCCGCCGCCCCCAGGTCGAAGCCATCCGTCAGGGCGAAGCCGATCAGCAGCACGCCCACCAGGACCCACCAGATCAGCTTGAGGCTTTCGTAATCCAGCATGACGGTCTCCTCAGGCAGCGGCCGGTTGTTGCTCGAAGTGGTAGCGCCCGGTGTGCAGGCTGGAGGGCCCGAGCCGCGCGAAGCGGATCATCAGGTACATCTCCACCACCAGCAGCAGGCTGTAGAAGGCGATCAGCGCGGTCAGCGAGCCCCACACATCGCCGGCACTCAGGCTCGACGCCGACAGGTGCGTCGGCAGCACCTCGCCGATGGACCACGGCTGGCGGCCGTGCTCGGCCACGTACCAGCCGGTCTGCGCGGCGATCCATGGCAGCGGCAGGCTCCACAGCGCCCACTTCAGCAGCCAGGGTTTGCGCTCCTCGTTCTTGCGCGCCGAGGCCCAGAAGGCACAGGCGAACAGCGCCAGCATGAGGAAGCCGGCAGCCACCATGATGCGGAAGCTGAAGAACAGCGAAAGCACATCGGGGATGGTGTCCAGGCTGGCCTGGCGCACCTGCTCGTCGGTCGCGTCCACCACCTTGTCGGTGTACTTCTTCAGCAGCAGGCCGTAGCCCAGGTCCAGCTTCACCGCGTTGAAGGCCGCCAGGGTGGCCTCGCTGCGGTCACCGCCGCGCAGTTGCTCCAGCAGCGCGTAAGCCTTCATGCCATTGCGGATGCGTGCCTCGTGCTGCACCAGCAGGTCCTTGATGCCGGTGACCTCCTTGTCCAGCGAACGGGTGGCGATCAGCCCCAGCGCATAGGGAATCCGGATGGCGTAGTCGGTGCGCATGGCCTCCTGGTCGGGAATGCCGAACAGGGTGAAGCCTGCCGGTGCCGGGTGGGTATCCCACTCGGCCTCGATGGCCGCCAGCTTGGTCTTCTGCACGTCGCCGATCTCGTAGCCGGACTCGTCGCCCAGCACGATCACCGAGAGGATCGACGCCAGGCCGAAGGCCGAGGCGATGGCGAAGGAGCGGCGGGCGAAGCCCAGGTCGCGCTTCTTCAGCAGGTACCAGCTGGAGATCGCCAGCACGAAGATCGCACCGGTCACGTAGCCGGCCGCCACGGTGTGGACGAACTTGACCTGGGCCACCGGGTTGAACAGCAGGGCGCCGAAGTCGGTCAGCTCCATGCGCATGGTCTCGAAGTTGAACTCCGCGCCCACCGGGTTCTGCATCCAGCCGTTGGCGATCAGGATCCACAGCGCCGAAAGGTTCGAGCCCAGCGCCACCAGCCAGGTCACAGTCAGGTGCTGCACGCGGGTGAGGCGGTCCCAGCCGAAGAAGAACAGGCCGATGAAGGTGGATTCGAGGAAGAACGCCATCAGGCCCTCGATGGCCAGCGGCGCCCCGAAGATGTCCCCCACATAGTGGCTGTAGTAGGCCCAGTTGGTGCCGAACTGGAACTCCATGGTCAGCCCGGTGGTGACGCCGAGGGCGAAGTTGATGCCGAACAGCTTGCCCCAGAACTGCGTCATGTCCTTGTACACCTGCTTGCCGGTCATCACGTACACCGACTCCATGATCGCCAGCAGGAACGACAGGCCGAGCGTCAGGGGCACGAACAGGAAGTGGTACATCGCAGTCAGAGCGAACTGCAGGCGCGATAGATCGACGACTGCTTCCGTGATCATCTCGGGCTCTCCTCAGTGGATGGGTGGGGGGATGCGGAAGGGGGCGTGGGCGCGTCGAGCAGGCGGGCGGCCGTGCGTGATGCGCCGTCACGGGGGACCGTGGGGGCGTCGAACCAGAGCGTCTTGATGCCCCAGAGCAGCAGGAGCTTGATCAGCAGGATGCAGGTGATTTCCCTGACCAGGGTGCGCGAGGACATGAGCGTACGACGTGTGTACATGCCGGATACCCCTTGGGGTATGAATGCGCCCTATTCTTGACCCCGAACATCTCCCTGCACAAGGTGTGGGTAATGCGGCTGGATGTCGCAGTGCCGGCATGGCCAGTCGTGGCGAGTGTCAAGCGCGGTGCGGCCTGTAGACGGTGTCAGGACGAACGCCGGTCGCCTCGACGTGTCGAGATGTCGCAGCCGTTCACGGACCGAAGCAGCGCCGATGGGGTAGGCTGCGCCCCCATCCACTCCTGACGTGACGGACCATGCGAACCCTCATCACCCTACTCACCTGCCTGGTGCTGAGCGGCTGCGGTACCTTGCTCGGCCGCGCCGACAGGCACACCCCGAGCGGGCTGATCGGCCACGACTACTACAAGGGTGTGAAGGCCGACGTCATGCTGCTCAGCTTCGACCTGTACCCCGGCTACGGTGGCTATGTCTCGCTGGCCTGCTGGCTCAGCGTGATCTGCCCGGTGGCCACCGTCGTCTCCATTCCGGTGGACGCCGCCGTGGATACCGTACTGCTGCCCTGGGACGCCTACTCGGCCTCGCACTTATAGCCTTACAGCGCGCACGTCATCGACTGCAGCTTAATCCGACAGTACCCGCCGTCGCCGGTATATGGACGGAGGCGCCCCCGAGGCGCAGCATCGACAGCCTTCACGGAAGACAGGAAGACCCCATGAACGGATACCTGGACCTCAATCGCGCCAACTGGGATGACCGCGCCCCCCTGCACGCCGCCTCGGCGGACTACCAGGTGGAGCGCTTCGTCAGAGACCCCGGCCACCTCTCCGACGTGGTGCGCTTCGACCAGCCGCGCCTCGGCGACATCGTCGGCCTGCGCGGCGTGCACCTGCAGTGCCATATCGGCACCGACACCCTTTCCCTGGCGCGCCTCGGCGCCCGCATGACCGGCCTCGACTTCTCCCCCATGTCCCTCGAACAGGCCCGCGAACTGGCACGGCGCTGCGATGCCCCGCTGGAGTTCGTCGAGGCCGAGGTCTGCTCCGCCGACAGCGTGCTGCCCCGTGCCAGCTTCGACTTCGTCTACACCGGCATCGGCGCCCTCTGCTGGCTGCCCAGCATCCGCGACTGGGCGCGTACCGTTGCAGCCTTGCTCAAGCCTGGCGGCTGGCTGTTCATCCGCGACGGGCACCCCATGTTGTGGACCGTGAACGAGGAGCGTACCGACGGCCTGGTGATCGAATACCCCTACTTCGAACGCCCCGAACCGATGATCTGGGACGACGCCAGCAGCTACGTCGAAACCGACCGCCCCCTCACCGCCACCCGTACCCACGAGTGGAACCACGGCCTCGGCGAGATCATCACCGCACTGTTGGAGAACGGCATGACCCTCACCGGGCTGGAAGAACACCGCAGCCTGCCCTGGGAGGCCCTGCCAGGGCGCATGCACCGCGTCAGCGGCGGCGAATGGCGCCTCAGCGAAGCCCCCGACCGCCTGCCCCTCAGCTACACCCTCCAGGCCGTCAAGCGCGGCTGAGCCTGCCTCGGGAGCCCTCCGGGGCTCCGCCTTTCTCCTTGACCGTTCATCCGCTGCGGCGAAACGGCCGCTTGCCGGCACGTTTGCGCTGTAGCTAAATACCCCTATGGGTATATTGGCGAGCGAGAACGCTGCGCCTGATGGTCAACGAGGAGACCCCATGCACATCGACTGGATGGCCTTCACCCCCGGCTCCGCCTTGGCCGGTGGCGTGCTGATCGGCCTGGCGGCGGGCGCCTTCGCCGCCTTCAACGGGCGCATCGCCGGCATCAGCGGCCTGCTGGGCGCGCTGCTGCAAACGGGCAGCGAGGGGCGGGGCGAGAAGGCCCTGTTCCTCCTCGGCCTGCTGCTCGCCCCCTTGCTCTGGGGCCTGCTGGGCCAGTGGCCGCAACCGCAGTTCCAGACGGGCGCCCTTGGCCTGGTGGCGGCCGGCCTGCTGGTGGGAGTGGGCACGCGCTATGGCGCCGGCTGCACCAGTGGCCACGGCGTCTGCGGCCTGTCGCGGCTGTCGCCGCGCTCCCTGGTGGCAGTGGCCTGCTTCATGGCCAGCGGCTTTGCCAGCGTCTTCGTCATCCGCCATGTGCTGGGGGCCTGAGATGAACCGCCTCAGCGCATTCCTCGCCGGCCTGGTGTTCGGCCTCGGCCTGCTGCTGGCCGGCATGGCCGACCCGGCCAAGGTACTCGGCTTCCTCGACCTGGCCGGCGCCTGGGACCCGTCCCTGGCCTTGGTGATGGCCGGTGCCATCGGCGCCGCCCTGCTGCCCATGACCTGGGCCCGGCGGCAGGACCGCTCGCTGCTGGGCGAGCCCATGCGCCTGCCCGAGCGCCGCGACCTCGACCGCCGCCTGATCGGCGGCAGCCTGCTGTTCGGCATCGGCTGGGGCATCGCCGGCATCTGCCCCGGCCCGGCAGTGGCGCTGCTGCTGACCGGCCACTGGCAGGTGCTGTTGTTCGTTGCCGCCATGCTCGCCGGCATGGCGCTGTTCACCGCGCTGGATCGCCCGCGCGGCCACTGAAGGAGACCCGCCATGACCCCCAACATTGGAACCCTCGACCGCACCCTGCGCCTCGTCGCTGGCCTGCTGCTGATCGCCCTCGCGGTGTTCGGCGTGATCGGCACCTGGGGGTATATCGGCATCGTCCCGCTGCTCACCGGGCTGTTCCGTTTCTGCCCGGCCTACCCGCTGCTGGGCATCAACACCTGCACGCGCCGCTGAGCGTTTGCGTCCTTTCACCACCGCCGCTAAGGATCGCTGCTGCGACGCGGCCAAGGAGTTCGTCATGCGTTACCCCCTGTTCGCCGCCTGCCTGGGGCTGTGCGCCAGCGCCCAGGCCGAGAGCCTCGACGCCCGCATTGCCGAAGGTGCCGCGCTGATCCCGGCGTTCCAGAAGCACCTGCTGGAGACCGTCCAGGGCGCCATGCGCCAGGGCGGCCCGGCCCAGGCCGTGACGGCCTGCCAGACCCTCGCCCCCGGCATCGCCGAGGCCCACGGGCAGGACGGCTGGCGCGTCGGCCGCACCGCCCTCAAGGTGCGCAACCCGGCCAACGTCCCGGACGCCTGGGAGCGCCAGGTACTGGAGGACTTCGCCCGCCGCGCCCAGGCCGGTGAACCCCTGGCCGGCATGCAGCGCGCCGAGGTGGTCGATGGTGAAGTGCGGGTGATGAAGCCCATCGCCACCGGCGTGCCCTGCCTCGCTTGCCACGGCACCCAGGTCGAGCCGAAGCTGGCCCGCCTGATCCGCGAGCGCTACCCCGACGACCAGGCCACCGGCTTCCGTGAAGGCGAGCTGCGTGGCGCCTTCACCCTGCGCCGCCCCGTCGCCGACGAAGGTTGACCCGCCCGCTCCGTGCCCCGCCCCGATGGGCTTCGCACAGCGCAGCCCATCCCACGGCCGCTCCGTGCCCCCGTAGGATGCGGTGAGCTCGGCGAACCGCATCGCCCCACGCCGCCCCCGCCCCGATGGGCTTCGCACAGCGCAGCCCATCCCACGGCCGCTCCGTGCCTCACCCGCAGGATGCGGTGAGCTACGCGAACCGCATCAAACGCGCCTACACCGCCGCCCCAACCCCGCGCCGTTGCCGAGTTTTTTCATGGGCAGCGAGCATATTTTTAATAATTTTCCTGGCCTGGAAGCTGGCGCACCATCTGCCCGACCCGAACGAAAGCCAGACCGCACAGACGGTCGAGCCGGGGTGCAGCGTGCGTGATTCCAGCCTCCAACGGCCTCGTGCCCGCCTGCCCGGTTCATCCCTCTGCGCCTTGTCCATCGTTCTCCGCCGGCCCTGAGCGGCCTGCAATTCCAAGAGCCGAAAACCGCCCAGCAGAAGGACACCGACCATGACCGTTGGACAGACTGAAATCGACACCCTGATCGTCGGCGCGGGCCAGGCCGGCATCGCCATGAGCGAGCACCTGACCCGGCTCGGCGTGCCCCACCTGGTGCTGGAGCGCGACCGCATCACCGAACGCTGGCGCTCCCAGCGCTGGGATTCCCTGGTGGCCAACGGCCCGGTCTGGCACGACCGTTTCCCCGGCATGGAATTCGAGGGCATGTCCCCCGACGCCTTCGCCACCAAGGAGCAGGTGGCGGACTACTTCGAAGCCTACGTGCAGCGCTTCGAAGTGCCGGTGCGCACCGGCGTCGAAGTCACCCGCGTGGTGCGTAATGCCGGCCAGCCGGGGTTCCGCGTGGAGACCTCCGACGGCGTGATCCAGGCCCGTCATGTCGTCGCCGCCACCGGCCCCTTCCAGCGCCCGGTGATCCCCGCCATCGCCCCGCGCAGCGAGACCCTGGTGCAACTGCACTCCGCCGACTACCGCAACCCCGGCCAACTGCCCGCAGGCGCCGTGCTGGTGGTGGGCGCCGGCTCTTCCGGCGTGCAGATCGCCGATGAGCTGCAGCGCGCCGGCAAGCAGGTCTACCTCTCCGTCGGCGCCCACGACCGACCGCCGCGCAGCTACCGTGGCCGCGACTTCTGCTGGTGGCTGGGGGTGCTCGGCGAGTGGGACCAGCAGGCCATGAAGCCCGGCCGCGAACACGTCACCATCGCCGTCAGCGGCGCCCGGGGCGGCCACACCGTGGACTTCCGCGCCCTCGCCGAACAGGGCATCACCCTGGTGGGGCTGACCCAGGCCTTCGACGGCGGCACCGTCCGCTTCGCCAGCGACCTGGCCGACAACCTCGCCCGGGGCGACGAGAACTACCTGGCCCTGCTGGACGCCGCCGATGCCTACATCGAGCGCAACGGCCTGGACCTGCCGACCGAGCCCGAAGCCCGCCGCATGCGCCCCGACCCGGCCTGCGTGCGCGAGCCGATCCTCGAACTGGACCTGGCCGCCGCCGGCATCGGCGCCATCATCTGGGCCACTGGCTTCGCCACCGACTACAGCTGGCTGCAGGTGGACGCCTTCGACGCCCAGGGCAAGCCCCGCCACCAGCGCGGCGTGTCCAGCGAACCGGGGGTCTACTTCCTCGGCCTGCCTTGGCTGTCGCGCCGGGGTTCCTCGTTCATCTGGGGCGTCTGGCACGATGCCAAGCACGTGGCCGACCAGATCGCCACCCAGCGCAAGTACCTCGCCTACCACGACGCCGCCCAGCGCCGTCAGGGCTGAGCCCCGAACCCGACGCCAAGGACACCGCCATGCCGACCCATACCCGCATCCGCATGTTCAACACCCGCGACACCTACCCCAACCAGACCCTGGACAACGACCTCTGCCAGGCCGTCCGCGCCGGCAACACCGTCTACGTGCGCGGCCAGGTGGGCACCGATTTCGACGGCAACCTGGTGGGCCTGGGCGACCCCCGGGCCCAGGCCGAGCAGGCCATGAAGAACGTCAAGCAACTGCTCGAAGAGGCCGGCAGCGACCTCTCCCACATCGTCAAGACCACCACCTACCTGATCGACCCGCGCTACCGCGAGCCGGTCTACCAGGAGGTGGGCAAGTGGCTCAAGGGCGTGTTCCCCATCTCCACCGGCCTGGTGGTCTCGGCCCTCGGCCAGCCCCAGTGGCTGATGGAGATCGACGTGATCGCCGTGATCCCCGATGACTGGCAGGCCACCCGCTAAGGAGCTCCCATGACCTTTTCCATCGTCGGCCGTTGCGCGGAAACCGGGCAACTGGGCATCGCCATCAGTTCCTCCAGCATCGCCGTCGGCGCGCGCTGCCCCTGGGTGCGTGCCGGGGTGGGGGCGGTGGCCACGCAGAACGTCACCCTGCCGGCCCTGGGGCCGCAGATCCTCGACCTGCTGGACGCCCAGCACCTCACGCCCCAGGCCGCCCTCGACCGGGCCCTGGGCGCCAACGGCTGGAGCCAGTACCGCCAGGTGACGGTCATCGACGGCCAGGGCCGCACCGCGCTGTTCAGCGGCAGCGAAGCCCTCGGCCTGCACAATGCCGTGGCCGGCGAGCAGTGCGTGGCCGCCGGCAACCTGCTGTCCGACCCGGCGGTGATCGACGCCATGGTGCGCGCCTTCGAAACCTCCGAAGGGCAACTGGCCGAGCGCCTGCTCGGCGCCATGCAGGCGGCCATGGCCGCCGGGGGCGAAGCCGGCCCGGTGCACTCGGCAGCGCTCAAGGTGATGGGCGACCTCACCTGGCCCCTCGTCGACCTGCGGGTGGACTGGGCCGAGCACGACCCCATCGGCGTGCTCGCCGGGCTCTGGCAGGCCTATGCCCCGCAGCAGCAGGACTACATCACCCGCGCCCTGGACCCGACGGCGGCGCCCAGCTACGGAGTGCCCGGGGATGAGTGACGCCACCAGCCTCGACCTGCTGGAGCGGCTGGTGGCGTTCCCCACCGTCAGCCGCGACTCCAACCTGGCGCTGATCGGCTTCATCCGTGACTACCTCGCCGGCCAGGGCGTGACCAGCGAGCTGTTCCTCAATGCCGAGGGCACCAAGGCCAACCTCTTCGCCACCCTCGGCCCCACCGACCGGGGCGGGGTGGTGCTGTCCGGGCACACCGACGTGGTCCCGGTGGACGGCCAGGCCTGGACCCGCGACCCGTTCCGCCTCAGCGAAAGCGAGGGCCGCCTCTACGGGCGCGGCACCGCCGACATGAAGGGCTTCATCGCCTCGGTGCTGGCCGCCGTCCCGGCCTTCCTCGCCCAGCCGCTGCGCCTGCCGGTGCACCTGGCGTTCTCCTACGACGAGGAAGTGGGCTGCCTGGGCGTGCGTTCTATGCTCGACGCCCTCGCCCAGCGGCCCAACCGGCCGCGCCTGTGCCTGATCGGCGAGCCCACCGAACTGCGCCCGGTGCTCGGCCACAAGGGCAAGCTGGCCATGCGCTGCCAGGTGCACGGCGCCGCCTGCCATTCCGCCTACGCGCCGCAGGGGGTGAATGCCATCGAATACGCCGCGCGGCTGATCGGCCACCTCGGCGAGATCGGCGAAGAGCTGGCCCGCCCCGAGCACCACGACCCGCGTTTCGACCCGCCGTATACCACCGTGCAGACCGGGCTGATCGAGGGCGGCCGGGCGTTGAACATCGTCCCCGCCGAATGCCGCTTCGACTTCGAGGTGCGCGCCCTGCCGGGCTTCGACGCCCAGCAGGTGGCGACGCGCCTGGACCGTTACGCCCAGACCGAGCTGGTGCCGCGCATGCAGGCCGTGCAGCCGGGCACCGGCATCCGCTTCGAGCCCCTGGGCAGCTACCCGGGCCTGGCCACCGACGCCGCCAGCGAAGCGGCCGAACTGGTGGCGCTGATCAGCGGCTCGCGGGACTTCGGCACCGTGGCCTTCGGCACCGAAGGCGGGCTGTTCCACGAGGCCGGCATCCCCACCGTGGTCTGCGGCCCCGGCAGCATGGACCAGGGCCACAAGCCCGACGAATTCGTCACCCTCGCCCAACTGGAAGCCTGCGACACCATGCTGCTGCGCCTGGCCGAGCACCTGTGGGCCTGAACCACCGCGCCCTCAGTGCCCGCCCTTCCAGGGCTGGCCGAGGGACACCGGGGCGAACAGGCGGGTGCGCAGCGCATCGCGGGAGAGCAGCACCAGCACCAGGATGGTCGCCACGTAGGGCAGCATCGCCAGCAGGTTGGCCGGGATGGCGAGCCCCACGCCCTGGGCCACCAGGTGCAGGATGCTGGCCAGGCCGAACAGGTAGGCGCCCAGCAGCACGCGGAACACCCGCCAACTGGCGAACACCACCAGCGCCAGGGCGATCCAGCCGCGCCCGGCGGTCATGTTCTCCGCCCACATCGGCGTGTACGCCAGGGACAGGTAGGCCCCGGCCATGCCCGCCATCGCCCCGCCGAACAACACCGCCAGGGTGCGCACCCGCAGCACCGGCAGGCCCATCGCGCTGGCCGCGTCGGGGTTCTCGCCCACCGCCTGCAGCACCAGACCGATGCGGCTCTTCAGCAGGGCCCAGGCGATCAGCGCGAACAGCACGAAGGACAGGTAGACCATCAGGTCCTGGCTGAACAGCACCTTGCCCAGCACCGGCAGCGCACTCAGCAGCGGGATCGCCAGCGGCTCGAAGCCTGCCAGCGGCTTGCCCACCCAGGCCGCGCCGACGAAGGACGACAGGCCGATGCCGAAGATGGTCAGCGCCAGCCCAGTGGCCACCTGGTTGGCGTTGCAGCCCAGCGCCACCAGGGCGAACAGCGCCGCCAGCAGCACCCCGGCGGCCATCGCCGCGAGCACCCCGAGCCAGAGGCTGCCGGTGCCGATGGCGGCGATGAAGCCCACCACCGCGCCGAACAGCATCATTCCCTCCTGGCCGAGGTTGAGCACACCGCTCTTTTCACACACCAGCTCGCCCAGGGCCACCAGCAGCAGCGGCGTGCCGCAGCGGACCATGGCGAAGAGGATGTTGGTCAGCAGATCGAGATCCATGGGTCAGAAGCCTCGGGCGGCGAGCCGCGCGTCAGGAAGAGAGGAGAGGGTCATGCCAGGGCTCCGCGTGCGCGGGCCGTCGTGCGCAGCGTCCAGCGGGCCGTCAGGCGCGGGCGGTAGAGGATCAGCAGGTCGCAGGCGAGCAGGAAGAACAGCATCATTCCCTGGAACAGCTGGGTGAGGGACTGCGGCAGGTTCAGGGCCATCTGCGCGTTCTCGCCACCCAGATAGAGCAGCGCCATCAGCAGGCCGGCGGCGAGGATGCCGAACGGGTTCAGGCGACCGAGGAAGGCCACGGTAATGGCCGCGTAGCCGTAGCCAGGCGACACCTGCGGCACCAACTGGCCGATGGGCCCGGTGACCTCGCCGACCCCGGCCAGGCCCGCCAGGCCGCCGCTGAGCAGCAGCACCAGCCACACCAGGCGCCGCTCGCGGAAGCCGACGAAGCCGGCCGCGCGCCTGTCCAGGCCCAGCACCTTGATCTGGAAGCCAAGGAAGCTCCTGTGCAGCAGCACCCACACCGCCACCAGCGCCAGCAGGGCGAAGTACAGGCCGA
The DNA here is from genome assembly GCF_001728945.1 of Pseudomonas sp. ENNP23. NCBI lineage: Bacteria > Pseudomonadati > Pseudomonadota > Gammaproteobacteria > Pseudomonadales > Pseudomonadaceae > Pseudomonas > Pseudomonas sp. ENNP23. The sequence continues at coordinate 30,515 of NZ_LYSP01000043.1, read as the reverse complement.
TGTGCAGGCGCAGGTCCTCGAACACCGGCGGCAGGCGGGTGGCGTCGCCGAACATGGCCGACTCGGGGAAGTTGAAGCCGCCCGGGTCCTTCAGCGGCCCGTGCACCGCATACAGCAGCAGGTTCAGCGCCACGTAGTTGAGCATGATGGTGGTGAGGATCTCGTTGGCGTTGAAGCGCGTGCGCAGCCAGGCCGCCAGCGCGCCCCAGACGGCCCCGGCGAGGGTGCCGGCGGCCAGCACCAGCACCAGCGCCCAGCGGCTTTCCCAATCGATGACGTGGACCGCCAGCGCGCTGCCGGCCAGGGCGCCGACCAGCAACTGGCCCTCGGCGCCGATGTTCCACACACGCGCCTGGTAGGCCACGGCCAGGCCCAGGGCGCAGAGCAGGATGGGCAGCGCCTTCACCAGCAGCTCGGAGACGCCGTAGAGGTCGCTCACCGGGGCGATCAGCAGGGTGTGCAGGGTTTCCAGCGGGTCCTTGCCCAGGGCCAGGAACAGCAGCGAGCCGCAGGCCAGTGTCAGCAGGCCGGCCAGCACCGGGGAGAGCACCAGCATCGCGCGCGAGGGCTGGGTGCGGGGAACGAGGGATAACAGCATGGGGGCTCCGGGTCAGGCGGCTTGGGGCGAATCGAAGCGGCCGGCCATCCAGCGGCCGACCTCCTGGGCGGTGGTGTCTGGCACCGGCTTGAGCGCCGACAGCTCGCCGCTGCACAGCGCACCGATGCGGTCGCTGATCTGGAACAGCTCGTCCAGGTCCTCGGAGATCACCAGGATCGCCGCGCCGGCATCCCGCAGCGCGATCAGCGCGCGGTGGATGGCCGCCGCCGCGCCCACGTCCACGCCCCAGGTGGGGTGCGCGGCCACCAGCAGCCTGGGTTGCTGGAGGATCTCGCGGCCGAGGATGAACTTCTGCAGGTTGCCGCCGGAGAGGCTGCGGGCGGCGCTGTGGGCGTCCGGGGTCTTCACCGCGAAGCGGCGGATCACTTCCTCGGCGAAGGCCAGCACCCGGCCCCGGCGCACCAGGCCGTGGCGCAGCAGGCCCTGGCGCGAGGCGGTGAGCAGCGCGTTGTCCGCCAGGGACAGTTCCGGCACCGCGCCGTGCCCCAGGCGCTCGGCGGGCACGAAGGCCAGGCCCCGGGCGCGCCGCGCATCCGGCGGCAACTGGCCCACCGCCTGCCCGGCGAAACGCACCGCCGCCGCCTTGGCCGGCGGCAGCCGGGCCTCACCGGAGAGCAGCGCCAGCAGCTCGTCCTGGCCGTTGCCGGCCACCCCGGCGATGCCGACGATCTCGCCGCTGCGCACCTCCAGGCCGATGGCTTTCAGCGACACGCCGAACGGGTCGGGGTTGTGCCAGTCGAGGCCCTCCAGGTGCAGGAAGGGCGCGCCGCCGCTGACCTTGGGGTACTGCGCCACCAGCCCCTCGGCATCGCCCACCATCAGCCGCGCCAGTTCCAGGTCGCTGCACACGGCCGGGATGCACTGGCCGGAGACACGGCCACCGCGCAGCACCGTGGCGCTGTGGCAGAGCGCCCGCACCTCGGCCAGCTTGTGGCTGATGAAGAGGATGCTGCAGCCCTCGGCCGCCAGCCGGCGCAGGGTGACGAACAGCTCCTCGGCTTCCTGCGGGGTCAGCACCGAGGTGGGCTCATCGAGGATCAGCAGGCGGATGTCCTGCATCAGGCAGCGGACGATCTCCACCCGCTGGCGCTCGCCGATGGACAGCGCATGCACCAGCCGCCCCGGTTCCAGGGCCATGCCATAGCGCTGCGACACCTCGCGGATGCGCGCCTCCAGCTGCCTGGGCGTGCCCGCCTCGCGGCCCAGCGCCAGGGCGATGTTCTCGGCCACGGTGAGGGTCTCGAACAGCGAGAAGTGCTGGAACACCATGCCGATGCCCAGGGCGCGGGCCTGGGCCGGGTCGCGCACCCGCCGCGTCTCGCCCTGCCAGCGGATCTCGCCGGCATCGGGCTGCACCACGCCGTAGATGATCTTCATCAGTGTGCTCTTGCCGGCACCGTTCTCGCCCAGCAGGGCATGGATCTCCCCGGGGGCGATGGCCAGGTCGACGCGGTCGTTGGCCAGGCAGCCGGGGTAGCGCTTGGTGATGCCCAGGAGTTCCAGGCGGGGAGGGGAGGCGGTCATGGGGGCTTCACTCGATCAATCAGCTGGCCCTGCCAAAGCAAAAAGCTGGCCACCGGGTCAGAAAGCGCGCCGACCTTGAGGCGGCGTGACGACGGAGTGTCAGGGCCGCGCGGAGGTTGCACGCAAATGGGGCGTGGACGGTGGGCTGGCGCACCGTTGTGGCGGTTTTTCGATCAGGGCGGCGCAGGCCTTGGCGCAGCAGGGCCGGCGCAGTTATTCCCAAGGTTATCCACAGGTCTGTCCACGGTTATTGTGGGCGAGCACGGGGCACCTCGACGGGATGCTGGCGCGGTGCCTTATTCCCAAGCGAAATTAATCCATGCCTGTCAAGCCCTTGCGTGCGCCATTTGGGCGCAGGGCAGGGTGGTCGTTATTTGATCAGCCGGCGGCAGGCACCACGGCACATAGCCCGGCGCCACCTTTGCAAAGGTTATCCACAGGCTTGTCCCCGGCTTTTGTGGGCGGTTCCGGATCACCGGAAGCGGCAGGCGGCACCCGTAGCCTGGGCTTCAGCCCAGGGACTGGCTGGCGCAGGATTTCCAGGTTGAAGCTCAAGGCTCGGTGTGTGGAATCCCCGGACTGAAGTCCGGGCTACGGCCTATGCCACGGCGTTGCGGGTGGCACCCGTAGCCTGGGCTTCAGCCCAGGGATGGGCTGGCGAAGGATTTCCAGGTTGAAGCCCCCAGGGCCCGGAGTGTGGAATCCCCGGACTGAAGTCCGGGCTACGGCCTATGCCTCGGCGTTGCGGGTGGCACCCGTAGCCCGGGCTTCAGCCCAGGGATGGGCTGGCGAAGGGTTTTCAGGTTGAAGCTCAAGGCCCGGAGTGTGGAATCCCCGGACTGAAGTCCGGGCTACGGTCCGGGCCTCGGCGTTGCGGGTGGCACCCGTAGCCCGGGCTTCAGCCCGGGGGTGGGCTGGCGAAGGGTTATCAGGTTGAAGCCCAGGGCCTGGTGTGTGGAATCCCCGGACTGAAGTCCGGGCTACAGTCCGGGCCTCGGCGTTGCGGGTGGCACCTGTAGCCCGGGCTTCAGCCCGGGGTGGGCTGGCGAAGGTTTTTCAGGTTGAGGCCCAGGGCCTGGTGTGTGGAATCCCCGGACTGAAGTCCGGGCTACAGTCCGGGCTACGGTCTGCGCCACGGCGTTGCGGGTGGCACCCGTAGCCCGGGCTTCAGCCCGGGGCATGGCCGGCGAAGGCGCCCCGGGTTGAAACCCGAACCACGGGGCCGGGGAGGGCTCAGAAGCTGAGTTCGAGGTTGAGGGTCGGGGTGGAGGTGCGGCTGCCACGCCCGCCGTCCACGCCGAACTTGTTGTGCCAATACTCGTAGCCGACGCCGAACCACAGGTTGGGCTGCACCCGGTCGCCCGGGCGGGCGGCCACCATCAGGGCGGTGCGCATGAGGGTTTCCGGGGCGGTGTCGCGGTTGTTGTAGTCCTCGCCCTTCTCCCCGATGTGGTTGACGAAGCCCTGGAACTTGGCCGCGTGGTCGCCCACCTTGAACGGCCGCAGCCAGGTCAGGTTGAGGTTGTAGGTGCCGTCGAAGGTGAGGTTCTCGTGACGCACGCCGGGGATGCCGCTGTGGTTGCGCTCGCGGTAGTAGAGCAGGCTCAGGTCGAGCACACCGACGGTGTTGAACTTGAGGGTGGGGCCGAACACCAGGGCGCGCTTCTTCGCCGAGGCGCGGTTGTTGTTGCGGCTGGCGTCGAAGCCGGCGGTGAAGGCGTAGTCCTTGACCAGGCCGGTGCCCAGGGGCTGGTCGAACACCCGCGAGGCGAACAGTTGGTGGCGGTAAGTGGCGTAGACCTCGCTGCCGCCGTTGTCGGTGCCCTTGCGCGGGTCGCGGTTGTCGGAGAGGAACACGTCGAGGTTGAAGAAGTTGCTGCCGTACTGGTAGCCGCTGGCGTGGGTGAAGCTGTAGATGCGCTTGGCGAACTTGTCCGGGTTGTTGGGGTTGGTGAACTGCTGGCCGTAGCGGAAGCCCAGGCTGTTGTTCATCCATTCCAGTGCGCTGGCCTCCCCGGCCATGACGAAGGCCAGTGCCAACGACGCTCCCTGCAGTGCTTTTTTCATTGTTGTGGCTCCTGTGGAGTGGGTATCGACCGTTCGGTACGGACACCGAGCGACGCAGTATCGGCACAAGCCCGGTGTGCGCCAAAGAACAGTATTTCGCTCGGGCTGATGCCGGAACGGCAGCGCTGAATTGACCTGAAAGTCAGTATTTTCGCGGCCTCCAGCCCGGCGGGCGTTCCGCGCGCTCAAGGGCGCAGGCTGGCGTGAAGGGCAGAAGTCGAGCGGGTGGGCAGAGGGCATGGGCTGACGCCGAAAGCCGGCGCCGGCACCCGTTCGACGCGGTGCTGACCGGGGGCGGCTCAGAGGCGCGGTGGTTCCTCGCCCTCGCGGCGGGCGATCTCCTCGGCCATCAGCCGGGCGAAGGCGTCCACCGCCACCGGCAGGTGACGCCCGGCGCGCATGTACAGGCCGAGGTCGCTGTGCAGGCCGCCCTGGTCGGTCAGCGGCAGGTGCAGCAGCTCGCCGCTGGCGAGGTCGGCCTCCAGGCCGATGCGGGTCTGGAAGGCGATGCCCAGTCCGCGCCTGACCATCTGCCGGGCCAGCTCCAGGGAGCTGCTTTCCAGCACCGGCAGGCCCGGCTGGCGCAGGCGGCGGAACAGCGGGCCGATCTGGTGGTGCAGGGACAGCTCGCGTTTGGCGAGGATCAGCCGGTGTTCGGCACAGGCGGCGAAGGCCACCTCCTGGCTCCGGGCCAGGGGATGGCCGGCGGGGACGATGGCGCCCAGGCGGAAGTGCCCCAGGCACAACTGCTGCAGCTCGGCGCTGCGTTGCAGGCCGAAGGCCAGGCCCAGGTCGGCGTCGCCGCTGAGCACCGCCTCGGGGATGGCCTGGGAGCCCAGGGTGGTGACGCCCACGGTGATGCGCGGATGGCGCGTGTGCATGGCGTCGAGCACGCGGGGCAGCAGGTCGAGGGTGACGCCTTCGACGGTGGCGATCTCCACGTGGCCAGTGCTCAGGCCCTGCATGGCGTCCAGTTCCGAGCGCACCCGTTCCAGGTCCTGCAGCACCACGGTGACGTGGCGCGACAGGGTCTCGCCGGCCGGGGTCAGGCGCAGGCCGCCGGGCAGGCGTTCGAACAGCGGCGTGCCCAGCTCGTCCTCCAGCTTGAGGATCTGCCGGTTCACCGCCGACGAGGCGACGTTGAGGCGGCGCGCCGCCTCGCGGATGGAGTGGCAACGCCGGACCATGTCGAAGTAGAGGATGGCCGGGGAGTGGATGCGCAGGCGGCCGCTCACGGCGCCTCCTCCTCCACCGGTTGCAATTGGCTGCGGCCCCGGCTGAGGTCGGCCAGCACCTGCTGCAGGGCCGCCTGGCGTTCCGCCGGCAGGGCCAGCTCCAGCCAGGCGCCTTCGGCGTCGTAGGCCTCGTCTTCCAGCCGCGCCTGGTGCTCGGCCAGGCGCGCCTTGAACGGCGCCAGCTCGGCAAAGGCCACGTGCCCGCGCAGGCGCAGCAGCGCCAGCAGCTCGATGCGTTCGCCGCCCTGCAGGCACTTGGCGGCGCTGCCGCCGTAGGCCCGCGCCAGGCCGCCGGTGCCGAGCTGGATGCCGCCGTACCAGCGGATCACCAGCACCGCCACGCGGTCCATGTCCTGGCCCTCGATGGCGGCGAGCATCGGTCGCCCGGCGGTGCCGCCGGGTTCGCCGTCGTCGCTGAAGCGGTACTGCGCGCCCACCTTCCAGGCCCAGCAGTTGTGGCTGGCGGCGGGGTCGCTGTGGGTGGCGATGAAGGCCTGGGCCTCTGCCGCGCTGGTGACCGGCGCGGCGAGGGCGATGAAGCGGCTCTTGCGGATGTCCTCGCGGTACTCGCAGGGCCCGGCCAGGGTGAAGGGCATCAGGCGCTGGCCGGCGGCGTCAGGCCGCAGCCCTTGAGGATGATGTGGGTGAGGGTCTGGGCGGCGACTTCGTAGTCGTCCTTGGTCAGGCGCTTGCGGCCGCTGACGCGGCAGATCTGCGAGCCGAAGTCGGCGTAGTGCTGGGTGCTGCCCCAGAGCAGGAAGATCAGGTGCATCGGGTCCACCGGGTCCAGCTTGCCGGCGGCCACCCAGGCCTCGAACACGGCGGCGCGCTCACGGAACCAGTCGCGGTAGTCCTGGTTGAAATACTTGTCGAGGCAGTTGCCGCCGCTGATCACTTCCATGGCGAAGATCTTCGAGGCCAGCGGGTAGCGGCGGGAGAACTCCAGCTTGGCGCGGATGTAGCGGGCCAGCGCTTCGGCCGGGTCGTCCTCGGCGGTGAGGGTGTTGAAGGTGCTGTCCCACAGCTCGAGGATGTTGCTCAGCACCGCCACGTAGAGCCCCAGCTTGTTGCTGAAGTAGTAGTGCAGGTTGGCCTTGGGCAGGTCGGCGCGCAGTGCGATGGCGTTCATGCTGGTGCCTTTGAAACCGTGCTTGGCGAACTCCTCCTCGGCGGCGGCGAGGATGATCTCTTCGTTCTTCTGGCGGATGCGGCCGGCAGGTTTGCCGGTGGCGGCGGGGCTGTGGGCGGGAACCAGGACAGTCATGGTGTTTCCAGGGAGTTCAGGGGCGGGCGAATGCACTGATACCGCAAGCGCGGGCCCGCCGACAAGCCGCACGGCGGGATCGGTGCCGGTTTTGTCGCTGCTGCACCGGCCGGCGTGGCGGGCGTCCATGGGGCCCGGCGGTGATGCACGGCCCAGGGCTCAGTCGCAGCCCTTCAGGCGGTTGCAGGAGAGCCGTATGCGGTCACCGGCAGAGGTGGAGAGGCGGTTCAGCACGTTCCAGCCCATGCGCCGGCCGAAGCCGAACCACACGGTGCCGTCGCTGCTGATGCCGCTGAGCAGCAGCAGACGGCCGAAACGTGTGCTGGTCTGCGCCCAGCCGAGGCCGGTGAGGCCATCGTGGCCGCGCAGGTAGAGGTCATCGCCCTGGATGGCCATGCCATAGAAGCCGCCCTGGCCATCGTTGCAGTGCATCAGGGTGGCGCTGCGGGTGCAGTGGGGGAGGGGGCCCAGGGGGATGGGGAGGGCGGCTTGGGACAGGGTCGGCAGCAGGAAGAGGGGGAGGCTGGTCAGGAAGGCGAGGCGCGGGATGTTCATGACTGTTGATCAAGCCGTCTTCGGTGGGGGTTGCCGGGTTGTCATGGAGCCTGGCCGATGCGCCAGTTCCGCTGAATCACTCCAGACAGGGCATCGGCGCAGCGGGTGCTCACGATGCGCTTTCATGGCTATTGAAAATCATTCTCGACAAGTTCAGGATGAGTAACTTTATAACATTTGCATCGGAGGCTCCATGAAACCCGGCATTCATCCCGACTACCGGCCTGTGCTGTTCCACGACACCTCGGCCAATGCGTTCTTCCTCATCGGTTCCACCGTGGAAACCGACCGCACCTATGTGCACAGCGATGGCCAGACGTACCCCTACGTGGCGCTGGACGTGTCCAGCGCGTCGCACCCGGTCTACACCGGCCAGCAGCGCCAGGTGGCGGCGGAGGGGCGCATTGCCCACTTCAACAAGCGCTTCGCCCGTTTCGGTGGGCGTGGCAATCAGGGCTGAGACGCGGTTGCCTCGTGCGCCTGGGCCAGTTGGCCCAGGCGTTCGCGGCAGAAGTCCACGAACAGTTGGGCCGGCTTGGTCAACTGGGCGCGCTTGAGGCGCGCGGCCACCAGGCCGGAGGTGGCCACCGGTTCGGTGATGTCCACGCACACCACCCGCTGGCCGTCGTAGGTGCATGCCGAATGGGGGCGGGTGACCAGCAGGGAGAAGCCGAAGCCCTGGCCCACCATGCCGCGCACCATCTCGATGGAAGGCGAGCTGAAGACGATGTTGGGCGTCAGCCCCAGCTCGTGGAACAGGCTGACGAAATAGGTGCGGCTCGGCTGCACGTCCAGCAGGATCATCGGCTCCAGGCTCAGGTCGCGCAGCGACACCTGGGCCTGGCAGGCGAAGCGGTGGTGCTCCGGCAGCAGCGCGTAGGGCTTCTGCGGCGCCATCAGCGGCTCGGTGGCGATGGTGCTGTCCAGCTCGTGGTCGTAGAGGAGGGCCAGGTCGAAGGTGCCGGCGGTGAGCCCCTGCACCAGTTCCTGCTGCTCGCCATCGCGGATGCGGATGTCCACCCCCGGGTACAGCGCGCGGAACCCCGCGATCAGTTGCGGCAGGTAGAGCGGCGCCACCGTCTCGAAGCAGCCGATGTCGATCTGCCCGGCGACGATGTCGTTGTCCGCCAGGGCGTTCTGCTCGAATTCCCGCGCCACCCGCAGCAGCTCCAGGGCCTTCTCGTAGAAGCGCGAGCCGCTGGGTGTCAGCGACACGCCCTGGGCGTGGTGGCGGATGAACAGTTGCACGCCGAAGCTCTCCTCCAGCCCCTTGATGGCCGTGGAGATGGACGGCTGGGCGATGTAGAGCTTGCGTGACGCCTCGGCCACGCTGCCGGACTCCACCGTGGTCACGAAGTACCTCAGTTGCCGCAGGGTGTAGGTCGCCATGTGACTCCTCCTCGTTTTCAACAGCCCGATCTCGACGGCCCGTGTCACCTGGGCCGGCCGCGTCTCGCCGGTGGAGCGGAAGGCCAGCACCATACCCCAGGCCGCAGCGGGTGGGCCGATCGGCTGGTGAGCTTTTTCATGGCCAGCGAGCATATTTTTAATAATTTTCCTCATGCCCCCGCTGGCGCACCATCTGCCCCGACCCGAACGACAACCAGACCGCGAAGACGGTCGACAGGGGGTGCAGCGTGTACGACCTCGGTTATTGGCAGCAGCGAGCGGCCCGGCAATCCATCATCGACAAGGCCCTGATCGGCGGCCGCCTGGTGAGTGCCGCTTCCGGCGCCACCTTCGATTCCATCAACCCCGCGACCAACCAGTTGCTGGCCCGCGTCGCCGCCTGCGACACGGCGGACGTCGACCTCGCCGTGCGCAGCGCCCGCCAGGCCTTCGAGCACGGCCCCTGGGCGCGCATGGCGCCGGCCGAGCGCAAGAAGGTCCTGCTGCGCCTCGCCGAGCTGATGCTGGCCCACCGCGAGGAGCTGGCCCTGCTGGACTCGCTGGACATGGGCAAGCCGGTGATGGACGCCTACAGCATCGACGTGCCCGGCGCCGCCAACGTCTTCGCCTGGTACGCCGAATCCCTCGACAAACTCTACGACCAGGTGGCGCCCACCGCGCCCACCGCCCTGGCCACCATCACCCGCGAAGCGCTGGGCGTGGTCGCCGCCGTGGTGCCCTGGAACTTCCCCCTCGACATGGCCGCCTGGAAGCTGGCCCCGGCCCTGGCCGCCGGCAACAGCGTGGTGCTCAAGCCTGCTGAACAGTCCCCCGCCTCGGCCCTGCGCCTGGGCGAGCTGGCCCTGGAGGCGGGCATTCCCGAAGGCGTGCTGAACGTGGTGCCCGGCCTCGGCGAGCAGGCCGGCCGCGCCCTGGGCCTGCACCCGGACGTGGACTGCCTGGTGTTCACCGGCTCCACCCAGGTGGGCAAGTACTTCATGGGCTATTCGGCCCAGTCCAACCTCAAGCAGGTCTGGCTGGAGTGCGGCGGCAAGAGCCCCAACCTGGTGTTCGACGACTGCCGCGACCTCGACCTCGCCGCCGAGAAGGCCGCCTTCGGCATCTTCTTCAACCAGGGCGAAGTGTGCTCGGCCAACTCGCGCCTCTACGTGCAGCGCAGCATCCGCGACGCATTCATCGAACGCCTGCTGGCCAAGGCCCGCGACTGGATGCCCGGCGACCCGCTGGACCCGGCCAGCCGCGCCGGCGCCATCGTCGACAGCAGCCAGACCCGTCGCATCCTGGGCTTCATCGAACAGGCCCAGGGCCAGGGCGCCCGGCTGCTCGCCGGCGGCCGCCAACTGACCTTCAACGGCTCCAGCAACTTCATCGAACCGACCCTGTTCGCCGACGTCGCCCCCGACACCGTCCTCGCCCGCGAGGAAGTCTTCGGCCCGGTGCTGGCCATCAGCACCTTCGACCATGAAGACGACGCCATCCGCCTGGCCAACGACAGCGTCTACGGCCTCGCCGCCTCGGTCTGGAGCGACGACCTGCACCGCGCCCACCGCGTGGCCCGCGCCCTCAAGGCCGGCACCGTGTCGGTGAACACCGTCGACGCCCTCGACGTCAGCGTGCCCTTCGGCGGCGGCCGCCAGTCCGGCTTCGGCCGCGACCTGTCGCTGCACGCCTTCGACAAGTACTGCCAGCTGAAGACCACCTGGTTCCAGCTGCGCCCCGGCCCCGCGTAGGCCCCGCCCGCGCGGGGACCAAGGTCGCCCCAGACGACCGGCCCCGATCCACCCCGCGTTCGCGCGGGGTCATGACTGCCTCCGTAACTGACAACAACCCAACAAGCAGTGAGGGAGTTTCCATGCGCATGTCCTTGCGTCGTACCGCTTTTGCCCTGAGCGCCCTGGCCGGCCTCAGCGGTTCCGTGCTGGCCGCCCCGGCCAGCCTCACCGTCATCTCCTTCGGCGGCGCCACCAAGGCCGCCCAGGACGCGGCCTACTTCCGCCCCTTCGAAGCCAGCGGCGCCGCGCGCGTGGTGGCCGGCGAATACAACGGCGAACTGTCCAGGGTGAAGGCCATGGTCGACATCGGCCAGGTCACCTGGGACGTGGTCGAAGTGGAGTCCCCCGAACTGCTGCGCGGCTGCGAGGAAGGCCTGTTCGAGCGCCTCGACCCGGCGGTGATCGGCGATCCCGGCCAGTACATCCCCAACACCGTCAGCGAGTGCGGCGTGGCCAGCTACGTCTGGTCCATGGTGCTGGCCTACGACGCCAGCCGGCTGAGCAGCGCCCCCACCTCCTGGGCCGACTTCTGGGACCTGCAGCGCTTCCCCGGCAAGCGCGGCCTGCGCAAGGGCGCCAAGTACACCCTGGAAGCCGCACTGCTGGCCGACGGCGTCAAGCCCGCCGACCTCTACCGCGTGCTGGAGACCCCCGAAGGCGTCGCCCGCGCCTTCCGCAAGCTCGACCAGATCAAGCCCAGCATCCAGTGGTGGGAAGCCGGCGCCCAGCCGCCGCAGTGGCTGGTGGCCGGCGACGTGGTGATGTCCGCTGCCTACAACGGGCGCATCGCCGCCGCCCAGCAGGAAGGCTCCGCGCTTGCCATCGTCTGGGCCGGCAACCTCTACGACCCGGACCACTGGGCCATCGTCCGTGGCAGCCCGAACAAGGCCGCCGCCGAGCGCTTCATCGCCTTCGCCAGCCAGGCACCGAACCAGCAGGCGTTCTCCACCCGCATCCCCTACGGCCCGGTGAACAAGGCCGCCCTGGATGCCCTGCCGGAGGCCACCCGCGCCCAGTTGCCCACCGCCCCGGCCAACCTGGCCGACGCCCAACTGGTCAGCGCCGAGTTCTGGGTCAACCACGGCGAGGAGCTGGAGGAGCGCTTCAACGCCTGGGCCGCGCGCTGAGATCACAAGGGCGCGGCCGGCCCGCGCCCTGCATCACCGACCCGCCGGCCGGCGGGCGCATAACAACGACAAGATCGGAGGGTGTCATGAGTGCAAGTGTGTCCATACCCGTGCAGGGGCAGGAGGAAGTCGGCGGGTTCCGTCGGGTGCTGGGGCTCGGCGCGTTGCTCGCCGTGGCCATCGGCCTGGTGGTGTCCCAGGGCGTGATGGTGCTGATGCTGCAGGGCGCCGGGCTCTCCGGCCTGGGCTTCCTGATACCGCTGGGGCTGGCCTGGCTGCTGGCGCTGAGCTACGCCTTCTCGTTCTCCGAACTGGCGCTGATGATCCCCCGCGCCGGCGGCCTGTCCAGCTACACCGAAGTGGCCCTGGGGCACTTCCCGGCCATCCTCGCCACCTTCTCCGGCTACGTGGTGGTGGCGATGTTCGCCCTCTCCGCCGAGCTGCTGCTGCTCGACCTGATCATCGGCAAGGTCTACCCCGGCGTGTTCCCGCCCTTCAGCGTCGCCTTCGGCGTGCTCGGCCTGTTCACCGTGCTCAACCTTCTGGGCATCGACATCTTCGCCAGGCTGCAGACCGCCCTGGCGGTGGTGATGGTCATCGTCCTGCTGGTGCTGGGCATCGCCGCGATCGCCAAGGGCGCCCCGGGCACCACCGCCAGCAGCGTGCTGCACGGTGACTGGAACCCCATGGGCGCCGGCGTGCTGACCCTCACCGCCCTGGCGGTGTGGGGCTTCGTCGGTGCCGAGTTCGTCTGCCCGCTGGTGGAGGAGACCAAGCGCCCCGAACGCAACATCCCGCGCTCGATGATCATCGGCCTCACCGTCATCTTCCTCACCATCGCCCTGTACTGCCTGGGCGCGCTGTTCATGCTGCCGGCCGAAGCGCTGACCACCGACGCCCTGCCGCACTACCTGTTCGCCACCACGGTGTTCGGCGAGTCCGGCGAGGTGTTCCTGGTGATCGCCGCCGTCACCGCCACCTGCAGCACCCTCAACACCTCGCTGGCGGCCATCCCGCGCATGCTCTACGGCATGGCCCAGAACGGCCAGGCGTTCCCGCAGTTCAAGCGGCTCAGCCCGCGTGCCCGCACCCCCTGGGTGGCGGTGCTGTTCGTCGCCGCCATCACCGGCCTGCCGATCCTCGCCATGGGCCAGGACGCCGCCTCCATCAACCTCCTGCTGCTGGCCGCCGCACTGGCCTGGCTGCTGGCGTACATCATCGTCCACCTCGACGTGATCGCCCTGCGCCGCCGCTACCCGGCCATCGCCCGGCCGTTCCGCACGCCGTTCTACCCGCTGCCGCAGCTGTTCGGCATCGGCGGCATGCTCTATGCCATCGCCTACGCCTCGCCGAGCCCGGACATGACCGGGAAGATCTTCGGCATCGCCGGCGTGGTGCTGGGCCTGGTGTCGCTGATCGCCGTGGCCTGGATCAAATGGGTGATGGGCAAGCCGCTGTTCCGCCCCGAGCCCCTGCCGGCGGCCCAGTGAGCCGTCCCGCACAACAAGAACCCGCAACGCCCCCGCAAGGGGAGAAAGGAGACACCGACATGAACGCCCCATTCCAGGCCCAACGTGACACCCGCGACTACCAGGCGGCTGACGCGGCCCACCACATCCACGCCTTCCTCGACCAGAAGGCGCTCAACGCCGAAGGGCCGCGCGTGATCGTCGGCGGCGACCGCCTGCACCTCTGGGACAACGACGGCAAGCGCTACCTGGATGGCATGTCCGGCCTGTGGTGCACCAACCTCGGCTACGGCCGCAAGGACCTCGCCGCCGCCGCCTCGCAGCAACTGGAGCAGTTGCCGTACTACAACATGTTCTTCCACACCACCCACCCGGCGGTGATCGAACTCTCCGAACTGCTCTTCAGCCTGCTGCCCGGCCACTACAGCCACGCCGTCTACACCAACTCCGGCTCCGAGGCCAACGAGGTGCTGATCCGCACCGTGCGCCGCTACTGGCAGATCCTCGGCAAGCCCGAGAAGCGCATCATGATCGGCCGCTGGAACGGCTACCACGGCTCCACCCTCGGCTCCACCGCCCTCGGCGGCATGAAGTTCATGCACGAAATGGGCGGCATGCTGCCGGACTTCGAACACATCGACGAACCCTACTGGTACGCCCAGGGCGGCGACCTCAGCCCCGAGGAATTCGGCCTGCGCGCCGCCCGCCAACTGGAAGAGAAGATCCTCGAACTGGGTGCCGACAAGGTCGCTGCCTTCGTCGCCGAACCCTTCCAGGGCGCCGGCGGCATGATCTTTCCGCCCGAGTCCTACTGGCCCGAGATCCAGCGCATCTGCCGGAAGTACGACGTGCTGCTGTGCGCCGACGAAGTGATCGGTGGCTTCGGCCGCACCGGCGAATGGTTCGCCCACCAGCACTTCGGCTTCCAGCCGGACACCCTCTCCATCGCCAAGGGCCTCACCAGCGGCTACATCCCCATGGGTGGCCTGGTGCTGAGCAAGCGCATGGCCGAAGTCCTGGTGGAGCGGGGCGGCGTTTTCGCCCACGGCCTGACCTACTCCGGCCACCCGGTGGCCGCCGCCGTGGCCATCGCCAACCTCAAGGCCCTGCGTGACGAAGGGGTGGTCCGCCAGGTCAAGGCCGACACCGGCCCCTACCTGCAGCAGTGCCTGCGCGAAGTATTCGGCAACCACCCGCTGGTGGGCGACATCCAGGGCACCGGCCTGGTCGCCGCCCTGCAGCTCGCCGAAGACAAGGCCACCCGCAAGCGCTTCGACAACGAGAACGACATCGCCTGGCGCTGCCGCACCCTCGGCTTCGAAGAAGGCGTCATCATCCGCTCCACCCTCGGCCGCATGATCATGGCCCCCGCCCTGGTGGCCACCCGCGCCGAACTGGACGAACTGGTGGACAAGACCCGCAAAGCCCTCGACCGCACCGCCCAGGAACTGGGCCGGCTCTGATGCCACCGCCCTGATGGGGCTGGTCCGCGCACCGCCACCCGGCGGTCGCACGGGCCAGCCGTCGGGCCCCAGCTCATTGAATGACCCGGCTGGCGGATACCTTCCGCTTACAGCCCCACCTACTCCACGTACCGACCTTCCATGCGGCGCCGGCAGCAGGCCTCCCCGCGCCTGGAGACATGGCATGACCGATTCGAGCAAACCGCTGGATACCCTGGAGTCCAGCACCATCCAACCCATCCCCGAGAACCAGCGCCATGGTAGTGCCGGCAGCCTGTTCACCCTATGGTTCGGCTGCAACCTCATCCTGCTGACCGTGGTGACTGGCGGGCTGGCCGTGACCGTGTTCGGGCTGCCGTTCTTTTCCGCCGTGGCGGCCCTGGTGATCGGCACCTTCATCGGTGGGGTGTTCATGGCCCTGCATGCCGCCCAGGGCCCGCAACTGGGCATCCCGCAGATGGTCCAGACTCGCAGCCAGTTCGGCTCCTTCGGCTCGCTGCTGGTGGTCGGCCTGATGGTGGTGATGTACCTGGGCTTCTTCGCCTCCAACCTGGTGCTGGGCGGCCAGTCGCTGAGCAGTCGCTTCCCGCTGGTCTCCCCCAGCCAGGGCATACTCCTGATCGGCATCATCAGCCTCACCGCCGCTGCCTTCGGCTACCGCCTGATCCATGCCTACACGGGGTTGATGAGCGTCATCTCCGGCAGCGTGCTGGTGCTGGCCTTCGGTTGGATCCTGTTCGTCCACGGCTTGCCGGACGACTTCCTGCAGCGCAACCAGACCAGCCCCGCAGGCTTCCTCGGCACCCTGTCCATTGCCGCCCTCTGGCAACTGGCCTATGCCCCCTACGTGTCCGACTACTCGCGCTACCTCCCGGCCGACACCGGACCGCGTCGTGCCTTCTGGGCCAGCTACCTCGGCTGCTGCCTGGGCACCCTGCTGCCGATGCTGATGGGGGTGGTGGTCGGCCTGAGCATCGAAGGCACCGACCTGGTGGCCGGCCTGGTCACCATGACCGGTGGGCTGAGCACCCTGCTGGTGGCGGTGCTGTCCATCGGTATTGCTGCCACCAACTCGCTCAATCTCTATTGCGGCGCCTTGTCCACCATCACCGTCGGGCAGACCCTGGTGCCGCGCTGGTCCGCCGGGGCTGGCGCGCGGGTGGTGATCGCCAGCCTGCTGTTCAGCCTGGCTCTGGGCATCGCCCTGTTCGGGCAGGACGATTTTCTCGGCCACTACACCAGCTTCATCCTGCTGCTGCTCTACGTGCTGGTGCCCTGGAGCGCGATCAATCTGGTGGATTACTACCTGATCGCCCATGGCCGCTATGACATGCCGTCCTTCTTCCGCCGCGATGGCGGAGTCTATGGCCGCTTCAACTGGGTCGCGGTGAACTGCTACGTACTGGGCATTCTGATCCAGGTGCCGTTCATGTCCAGCGGGCTCTACACCGGCCCTGCCGCCGATGCCATGGGCGGTGCCGACATTGCCTGGCTGGTGGGCCTGGCCGTGGTTTCGCCGGTCTACTACCTGTTCAGCCGGCGCAGCGGTGCCTTGCGGCTGCAACCCGCCGCCCGTGATGGAGGTGCCCAATGAGCCGTCGCACCGGTTTCTTCTTCGATGAACACTGCTTCTGGCACGCTGCCGGCCTGCATGCCCTGGTGCTGCCGTTCGGGGGCTGGCTGCAACCACCGAGCAGCGCCGGCCATGCCGAATCACCCGAGAGCAAACGGCGCTTGAAAAGCCTGATGGACGTGTCCGGCCTCAGCCAGCGCCTGCGCCTGAGCAGTGCCCCCATGGCCGCCGAGGAGGACCTGTTGCGGGTCCATCCGGCCGATTACCTGCAGCGTTTCAAGGCCATGAGCGATGCCGGCCACGGTGAATTGGGCGAAGAGGCCCAGGTGGGGCCGGGCACCTACGAGATCGCCCGGTTGTCCGCCGGCCTGGCCGTCGCCGCTGTCGATGCCGTGCTGCGCGGCGAACTGGATAACGCCTACGCCCTGTCGCGCCCGCCGGGGCACCATTGCCTGCCGGACCGTGGGCTGGGCTTCTGCTACCTGGCCAACATTGCCATCGCCGTGGAAACCGCCCGCGCCCGCCACGGCGTGAAACGGGTCGCGGTACTGGACTGGGACGTGCACCACGGCAACGGCACCCAGACCATCTTCTACGAACGCGACGACGTTCTGACCCTTTCCATCCACCAGGAAAACTGCTTCCCGCTCGGGCAGGGCCACCCCGACGAACGTGGCCAGGGCCGTGGCCTGGGCTACAACCTGAACATCCCGCTGCTACCGGGATCGGGTGACGACGCCTACCGCTATGCCATGGAGCGCCTCATCCTCCCGGCGCTGGAGCGTTTCCGCCCGGAGCTGATCGTGGTGGCCTGCGGCCTTGATGCCAACGGCGTCGACCCGCTGGCGAGGATGCTGCTGCACAGCGAATCCTTCCGCAGCCTGACCACCCTGGTCCGTGACGCGGCCGATCGGTTGTGCAACGGGCGCTTGGTGATGGTTCACGAAGGCGGGTATGCCGAAGCCTACGTACCGTTCTGCGGGCATGCGGTGATCGAAGTGCTGGCCGGCGTGCGCACCGCCGTCAGCGACCCCTTCCTGCCGATGCTCGAAGGGCAGCAACCCAGCGCCGAAGCCCGAGCGTTCCAGCGCCAGTGCATCGACCGCCTGGCCACCCGGTTCGAGCTGGATGTTTAGAACCGTAGGATGGGCTTCGCCATGCAAAGCCCATCACGCCCAGGCAGTGGTTTACAGGCGAAGCGCCGCAGCGTGGCCAGCGACCAACTCCAGGCACGGCGACGCCCGGCGTGCTCACCCCTGGCGGCTGCCGCCACCGATCTGCCACACGTAGGGCGGTTCGGTGCCGTTGACGTGCCAGTCGCCGACGATGCGCTCCTTGTAGATCACCGGGTTGTGGGAGGCCGCCGTGCGGGCGTTGCGCCAGTGGCGGTCGAGCTGACGGCTGACGCTGGTGGCCGAGGCGCCGAGGGCGTTGAACAGGTCGCTGGTGGCGCGCAGCACCAGCTCCACAGCGGCCACCTGGGCCTGGGCCGACTCCAGTTCGGCATGCACGTTGGCCAGGCGCTCGGCCTCGTCGTCCCCGGCGAAGTGCGCCAGGTAGGCCCGCTGGGCGGCCTCGGCCGCGCGCAGGGTGGCCGCCTCGGCGGCGTAGACCTGGCCGGAGGCCTTGCCGATCACCTGCTGCACCTGCGGGTCCTCGCTCACCGCCGAGGCGTTGCCGTGGCTGAACACCCGGGTACGGCGGCTCACCTCGCCGGCGAAGTCCCGCAGGGCGCCACGCCCGGAACCGGCCAGCACCGCCAGCAGCACCAGCTGGTAGAACGCCGTCTGGTAGCGGAAGCGCTCGGCGAAGTCGATCAGGTTGGCTTCCTCCACCACCGCATCCGTGAACACCGAGGTGCCGCTGCCGGTGGTGCGCTGGCCGAAGCCGTCCCAGTCGTCCTGCTGCTGCACGCCGGCCTGGTGGGTGCTGATGGCGGCGATCACGTCGCGGCCGTTGTCGTCGCGGCGGGCGAACAGGTCGATCCAGTCGGAGAACAGGCTGCCGGTGCTGTAGTACTTGGTGCCGTTGACCACCCACTGGTCGCCCTTGCGGCTGACCCGGGTGATCACGTCGCCGATCTTCACCGCGCCCACCTCGGTCCAGGCGCAGCCCACCAGATCACCGGCGACGAAGCGCTCGAACCACACGGCCTGGGGCGCGTGGGCCTGGGCGTTGAGGCGGTCCTCGACGAAGGCGAAGTGGCCACGCAGCGCCTGGGGCACGTTGGAGTCCGCCTCGGCCAGCTCGATCAGCAACTGGAACAGCTGCGGCAGCGAAGCCCCCGCACCGCCGAAGGCCACCGGGATGCGCACCGCGCCGAAGCCGGCCTCCTTCAGCCAGCGGATGGGTTCGTAGGGCAGGGTGCGCTCGCGCTCGCGGGCCACCGCGCCCTCGGCGATGCGCGCGAAGATCGGGCGGAAGCGCTGGGCCAGCGCCTCGTAGTCGGTACCGGTAGACAGGGCGGCGGGAAGGGTCTTTTGCTGGGCAGTCATGGAAGGGCTCCTGGGGTGACAAGGGACCGTAGCGGTCGTCCACCTCCCTTTTGCAGGGGCCGTGCCGCAGGCTCCAGAGCCCCGTGTTCCGTGGCGTTCAGGATGTTTTCCACAGCTCCGCCGTGGTCACCGGCCTGTTGCCCCGCAGGGCAGGCTGTTGATCGGCTGTTCCACAGCAGGCAGGTGGACGGAACACCGTCGTCACACCCCAGGCACAGGCGAATCCGTAGGATGCGGTGGGCTCGGCGAACCGCATCGGTCCCCGCGATACCCAAGCCCGGAGACGTGTTGTGGAGGGCGGATCAGCGATGGCGCGGAAAGGTGTAAAGGTTCCGCTGTGACGGCCAGCGAGCGTGATAGTGTCGCGACCTTCAGGGAAAGCGTGGAGCAAGGGATATGCAATGTAAGACCTGGTGTCGACGTGTCGCGCGCCTGTCATGGCGGCTGGTCCTGGGAGGTCTGTTGGGCGCAGGGCTACTGGCCTGCAGCCAACCCGTGGACCCGGCCTTCATCCAGACATTCATCGATGTGAACAAGCGTGGAGATGACTCTGCCTCGACCGCTCAGTTCGATGCGCAGCTCGGCGTGTTGGCTGTAGGGCGTGAGAGCGGGCGTGTGGAAATCTGGAGTACTCGCGAATCCGGTCGCCGCATGGCCGTTCAGGGGCATCCGGCGCGTCCGGAGTTCCTGGCCTTTGGCCATGACGATGGCATCGTGCTGAGTGCCTCGCGCTTTGATAACCATGTCCTTGACCCAAGCTCCGGCGTTCGCATCTGGGATGCCGCCACCGGAGAGCTGCGAGCTACCGTGTCGGGCTTATGGGCGCCAGGCCCGTTGGCTGCGCTGCCGCAGAAACACCTCTTCCTGATCAGCGACACGTCCGACCTGCTGCTCTATGACTTCGCTCAGCGGAAAGGAGTGGGTACCCGCTTGCCGTTGAAAACCAGCCTGATCACGGCACTGGCCGTCAACGCCACAAACGGCTTGATCGCGGTGGGTGGTGGCGACGGCAAGGTATTCACCTTGCGTCTGGTCGTGGGTGAAGACGAAGTGCCCAGGCTGGAAATCATCAAGCAGGCTGACCCCTACAACAGTGCGCCTCGCAGCGATGTACTCGGCCTGGCGTGGTTCGATGACGACCGGCGCCTGGTGGCAGCGAACCGTATCCCGGAAGGTGCCGGGCGTGACGTATTGGGTGAGGTGGTGGAATGGGACCCTCAGGAGCTGAAGCCGCTGCGTCGGTTCCCCATTTCCCTGCAGACCCTCAACTGGGCCTCTCATACCCCTGGTGAGCCCTGGATGGTGCTTGCAGGAACCGAGTCGACACGGGGTCGCATCGAACTGGTAGACCTCCGCAACGGCGTCGCCTGGCGCTACAAGGCCAACACTGAACGCTCCCGCGCAGTCCTGCTTCCGGACGTTCGCGCGGGCCTCATCCTGCAAAGCGGAGGCGCTACACGGATTGCCTACCTCGATCAGGAGTGAGCGGCCTGTGCGCAGGCTCGCAGGGTGCCGCCCATGACTTCCTTACTGGAGGACTGGTGCGTCTTCTGCGAAGGGCGGGCGTCGTTCGACAAGAGCCACTTTCTCGGCTTGCTCAAGGCATGCCGTGACCCCGAAGCCATTCGCCAGGTATTTCGCTACTTCCCCGACGCGGACGAAATGAGCCGAAGAGCCTGGGACGTCATCTCGTCAGGGACGCTGGAGAATGCGCTCTACCTGCTGCCCCGAAAGGAGAGCAGTCTGGCCGAACGTCTGTCACTCGGAGAGGCTTGGTTGCGCGAGCTGGCACGGGTATGCGAGGCCGTTGGAGACGAGGAGCTGGCGGCGATCTGCCGTGCCGCGAAGGTTGTTGCCGCCACCCGCGACGAGGTTCATGCCGCACGAATGCAGGACATTCCCGAGCTTTGGGTGTTCGACCGGCTCGGGGACGAAATCCGTTCACGAAAGACGCTGCATACCGATGCAGCCTATGGGCTGCATGAAGCGCTTTATGGGCTGGCCGCCGATTACTACCTGACCTGGTACATCGCCCAACCCCTTTTCGACCTGGACATCGACCTGACCCGTTACCTGCGGTTCTGGCGAGCCGGCGGTGTTTGCGCGCTGATGCCAACCCAGCTCCTCGTGAGCTGAAGCCCGGCGGTCATCGCGGTATCGGTGAAGCGTGATCCGCGACCCGTACCTCGGCGTGATGCGCTTCGTGGCCTCAGCACATCCTACGAACTGGGCCGGCTCTGACACCGCCCCACCGCAACGCCCCTGGGCCACCACGGGGCGTTTTCATGCCTCGGCGCGATGCGCTTCGTACCTCAGCACATCCTACGAACTGCGCGGCAATGCCTTCGTAGTGCGTAGGGTGGCTGGCGCTCTTTCCATCCACCAATCGCGGCTGAGTCCGTGCTCCCCAAGCCCCGTGGTAGCACCCCGTAGCCTGGGCTTCAGCCCAGGGAGGCGGTGGATCGATGAAGCGTGATCCACCCTACGCGGGCCCGGGGGATGCGATTTGGGGATGACGTTTTTTCCATCCACCCGGCCGGCTTCAAAGCCGGCCGATGCGGTCGAGTTCGGCTTGCAGGGCGGGGCGGTCGAGTTGGGTGAAGGGCAGGGCGAAGAAGGCGCGGCAGCGGGCTTCGATGCGTTGCAGGGTGGCGTCGAAGGCGGCGTCCACCTCGGCGTCGCTGCCCTGAACGTCGGATGGGTCGGCCAGGCCCCAGTGGGTCTTCAGCGCGGGGCCGAAGTACACCGGGCAGGCTTCGCCGGCGGCGTTGTCGCACACCGTCACCACGATGTCCGGCGGGCTGTGTTCGAAGGCGTCGTTGCCCTTGCTGCTCAAACCGTCGGTGGCGATGCCGGCGCGGGCGAGGGTGGTCAGGCTGCGCGGCAGCACCTGGCCTTTGGGGTGGCTGCCGGCGCTCACTGCCTCGAAGCCTTCCGGCGCGAGGTGGTTGAACAGCGCCTCGGAGAGGATGCTGCGGCAACTGTTGGCGGTGCACATGAACAGGACACGCATGGCGGGTTCTCGCAAGGTCAGAGCCCCAGGCGCAAGGCCAGGGCGGAGAGGGTGATGAGCAGCACCGGCAGGGTCAGCAGGATGCCCACGCGGAAGTAGTAGCCCCAGGTGATGCGCACGCCCTTGCGCGCCAGCACATGGAGCCAGAGCAGGGTGGCGAGGCTGCCGATGGGGGTGATCTTCGGCCCCAGGTCGCAGCCGATGACGTTGGCGTAGATCATCGCCTCGCGCACCACGCCCTCGCTGGCGCTGGCCTGGATCGACAGCGCCCCCACCAGCACGCTGGGCATGTTGTTCATCACCGACGACAGGCCCGCCGAGAGCAGCCCGGTGCCCAGCGCTGCGCCCCACACGCCGTAGTCGGCGAAGCGGTCGAGCAGGGCGGTGACGCCGTCGGTGAGGCCGGCGTTCTTCAGCCCGTAGACCACCAGGTACATGCCCAGGGAGAACACCACCACCTGCCACGGCGCCTCGCGCAGCACCTTGCGCGTGGCGATCACATGGCCCCGCGCGGCGACGATGAACAGCAGCAGCGCACAGGCCGCCGCCACCGCGCTGATGGGCACGCCGAGCGGCTCCAGGGCGAACAGCCCGATCAGCAGCACCAGCAGCATCCAGCCGCCGGTGACGAAGGTGGCGCGGTCGCGGATGGCCGCCTCCGGGGCCTTCAGCGCCTCCATCGGGTAGCGCGCGGGGATGTCGCGGCGGAAGAACAGGTACAGCACCGCCAGGGTCGCCGCCACGCTGGCCAGGTTCACCGGCACCATCACCGAGGCGTACTCGGCGAAGCCCAGGCCGAAGAAGTCGGCCGAGACGATGTTCACCAGGTTCGACACCACCAGCGGCAGGCTCGCGGTGTCGGCGATGAAGCCCGCCGCCATCACGAAGGCCAGGGTGGTGGCCGGGGAGAAGCGCAGCGCCAGCAGCATCGACATGACGATGGGCGTGAGGATCAGCGCCGCGCCGTCGTTGGCGAACAGCGCCGACACCGCCGCCCCCAGCAGGATGCAGTAGGCGAACAGGCGCGCTCCGCTGCCCTTGGCCCAGCGCGCCACGTGCAGCGCCGCCCACTCGAAGAAGCCGGCCTCGTCCAGCAGCAGGCTGATGACGATCACCGCGATGAAGGTGGCCGTGGCATTCCAGACGATGGCCCACACGGTGGGAATGTCCTGCAGCGACACCGCGCCCACCGCCAGGGCGATCAGCGCCCCCAGGCTCGCGCTCCAGCCGACGCCGAGCCCGCGCGGCTGCCAGATGACCAGTACGAGGGTGAAGAGGAAGACCGCCAAGGCAATCAGCATGGTCAGCCCCTCAGCACGCCGGGCAGCAGGCGGCGGCCTGCCCCGGACGCCCTTCCATGCCGTGCAGCCGCGCCGCGTCCGCCGCCAGCCACTCGGCCGCGCCGCGCCGCGCCACCTGCAGCAGCTCGCCCACCCAGGCGGGGAGGGCCGGGTTGAGCCGGTAGTACACCCACTGGCCCTGGCGGCGATCCAGCAGCAGCCCGGCGGCGCGCAGTTGCGCCAGGTGGCGGCTGATCTTTGGCTGGCTGTCCCCCAGCGCGCACACCAGCTCGCACACGCACAGCTCGCCCTCCTGGGCGATGAGCAGCGTCGCGCGGGCCCGCGTCGGGTCGGCCAGGCATTTGAACAGGTCGGGTGGGGCGATCATGGCGGCAGGGTCCGAATATATGGAAGGGCGAATATATGGAAGTCCATATATTTACCGCAAGACCCACCGTACTCGCCCGCGCTTATGCCCCGTGATTCCGCCCGTTCCTTGAAATTGACGGCACCCGGGGTCGCGCCTAGCGTCTGGGGTTCCCTCCCGTGCAAGGACACCGCGATGAAAAAGACCGCTGAGTTCGACCTGATTGTCTTCGGCGCCTCCGGCTACACCGGCCGGCTGGTGGCCGAATACCTCGTGCAGGCCTACGGCGACGACAGCGCCCTGCGCTGGGCCATGGCCGGGCGTGACCTGGCCAAGCTGGCGGCGGTGCGCGACGAGATCGGCGCCCCGGCGGACACCCCCCTGGTGGTGGCCGACACCACTGACGCCGCCAGCCTGCGCGCCCTGGTGGCGCGCACCCGCGCCGTGCTCACCACCGTCGGCCCCTACCAGCTCTACGGCGAGCCCCTGGTGGCGGCCTGCGCCGAGGCCGGGGTGGACTACGTCGACCTCTGCGGCGAGCCGGCCTGGATGCGCCACATGATCGACGCCCACAGCGCCGCCGCGCAGCAGAGCGGGGCGCGCATCGTGTTCTCCTGCGGGTTCGACTCCATCCCCTTCGACCTCGGCGTGTTCTTCCTCCAGCAGGCCGCCAAGGCGCGCTTCGGCGTCCCGCTACAACGCATCAAGGGGCGCGTGCGCCAGCTCAAGGGCACCTTCTCCGGCGGCACCGCCGCCAGCCTCAAGGCCACCCTGGCCGCCGCCAAGGCCGACCCCTCGGTGCTGCAACTGCTGGTCAACCCCTTCGCCCTGGCCCCCGGCTTCAACGGCCCGGCGCAACCGGCCGGGGACCGCCCCGCCTACGACGAAGCCCTCGGCAGTTGGGCCGCGCCCTTCATCATGGCGGCCATCAACACGCGCAACGTGCACCGCTCCAACTTCCTCCTCGGGCACGCCTACGGCGCCGACTTCGTCTACGACGAAATGCTCCTCACCGGCCCCGGCGACAAGGGCAAGGCCATCGCCGAAGCCGTGGCGGCGGACCGCTCCCTGGCCAGCGACAGCGCCCCCAAACCGGGCGAAGGCCCGACCCGCGAAGAGCGCGAGAGCGGCCATTACGACCTGCTGTTCGTCGGCGAAACGGCAGACGGACGCACCCTGCGCGCCGGCGTCAGCGGCCAGCGCGACCCCGGCTACGGCTCCACCTCGCGGATGATCACCGAGAGCGCCCTGTGCCTGCTGCGTGACGCCACCCAGACCCCCGGCGGCATCTGGACCACCGCCCCGGCCATGGGCGAGGCGCTGATCCGGCGGCTCACCGCCCACGCCGGCCTCACCTTCCGCCTCGAGGACTGAGCATGGCCGAGCCACTCGACTTCCTCGTCGACCGCCACGACCTCACCCGCTGCCAGTGCCAGGCCAGCCCGCTGGCCGAAGCCCTGGCGCCGGGGCAGGTGCGCCTGCGCCTCGACCACTTCGCCTTCACCGCCAACAACGTCACCTACGCCGCCATGGGCGAGAGCCTGCACTACTGGCGCTTCTTCCCCGCCCCCGAGGGCTGGGGCAAGGTCCCGGTGTGGGGCTTCGCCGAGGTGGAGGCCAGCGCCTGCGACGGCATCGCCGTGGGCGAGCGCGTCTACGGCTACTTCCCCATGTCCAGCCACCTGGTGGTGCAGCCGGCCCAGGTGCGCGAAGGCGGCTTCCTCGACGGCGCCGAGCACCGCCGGCCGCTGCCGGTGATCTACAACCAGTACCTGCGCTGCGCCCGCGACCCGCTCTACGCCACCGGCAGCGAAGCGCTGCAGATGCTGCTGCGCCCGCTGTTCACCACGGCCTTCCTGCTGGACGATTTCCTCGCCGACAGCCAGTTGTTCGGCGCCCGCCGCGTGGTGCTCACCAGCGCCTCCAGCAAGACCGCCATCGGCCTGGCCGAACGGCTGCACCGCCAGCGCGAGGCCCGTGGCGGGTATGAAGTGGTGGGGCTGACCTCCGCCGGCAACCGCGCCTTCGTCGAGGGCCTGGGCTGCTACGACCGGGTGATCGGCTATGACGAGGTGGCCGAGCTGGGCGCCGAGGTCCCGACCCTGACCGTGGACTTCGCCGGCAACGGCGAACTGCTCGGCCACCTGCACCGCCTGCTGGGCGAGCAGTTGCGCTACAGCTGCCTGGTGGGCGCCGCCCACTGGGACCAGCGCGGCGGCCTGCCCCGTGACCTGCCCGGCCCCCGGCCGACGCTGTTCTTCGCCCCCAGCCAGGCCGAAAAGCGCCTCAAGGAATGGGGCGGCCCCGGCTTCCAGGCACGCCTGGCGGATTGCTGGACGCAGTTCCTCACCTTCGCTGGGCACTGGTTGCAGGTGCAGGAAGGCGCCGGCGCCGAGGCGGTGGAACAGGTCTACCGCGACGTGCTCGCCGGCCGCGCCGACCCGCGCATCGGCCACGTGCTGGCGCTGCCGGCCCGCTGAGCCCGGTGGGCCGGCCCTCGCTGCCGGCCCGCCGCTTCAACCGCGATTCAGCCCGCCGCTTCCAGCAACCCCTCGTAGGTCACCAGCGGCCCCAGCAGCGGCAGCGAGAAGGCCACATGGAAGCGGTAGCGGCCGCCCTCGATGCGCTTGTAGGCATCGGTGCGCGGCAGCAGCGCGCGGGGCACCGGCAGGCCCCACAGGCGGATGCCCAGGCAGCGCCAGAACCAGCCGCCGTCGATCACGTCCACCGTCAGCCGCAGGCTCAGCGGCCCGGTGGACTCCACCCAATGGCCGCCCTCGGCCAGGCAGCCCACCGGCGCGAAGTGGGAGGTGAGCGGCGCCTGCCCGTCGAAGCTGCGGGACCACAGCAGCGCCGCGTCCTGGTGGGCGATGGTCACCTCCAGGCGGTGCGGGCCGGGGCCGGGGAAGCGCATCTTCTTCGCCAGGCGCCGCCCCAGCACCCCCGCCAGCCCCTGGCCATAGGTGATGGTCACCTCGCCCAGCAGGCGCCCGCCGTGGCTGTGTAGGTGCTGGAGTTGGGGATGCAGCTCACTGAAACGGTCGCCGAACCAGCGGCGGGTCGCGGTGGTGGACATGGCAGGGCCTGGAGAGGGGAGAGGGGAGAGGCGCGCAGTCTGGCAGGCCGGTTGCGGCCCGGCCAGCCGGCGTGCAGCGTGAGGCGCGCTCAGCGCTTCACGCAGACGAACAGTGCATTGCCGGAGCGGCCGTCCCAGGGGGTGATGCGCTCGTAGTCGTGCTCGAACACCTGCACCTCGAAGTGCGGCGCCAACAGCTGCTGCAACTCGTCGAAGCCGGTGGCGACCATCGGGTGCTCGTCTTCCCAGCGTTCGGTGACGCCGTCGGTGGTCTTCTCGATGCACAGGCGCAGCGCCTGCTGCTCCCCCTCGCCCCGGTAGAACCAGCCGGAACCGAAGGTGAAGGCGCTGCCCTGGTGCAGCACCGAATGGCGCACGAAGGACTGGTTGTCGATCTGCCGCTTGTCCACCGTGTTGAAGCAGAACACCCCGCCCGTCGCCAGCGCCCCGTGCACCCGCTCCAGGCAGGCCCGCAACGGCGCCAGGCCGGGGTTGTAGTGCAGGGAGTAGAGGAAGCAGGTGATCAGGTCCTGGGGCGCGTCCACCGTGAAGCTGGCCATGTCCTGCCGGCTGAACTGCGCCTCGGGGCAGCGCAGTTGGGCCAGGTCCAGCATCGGCTGGTTGATGTCCAGGCCGGCGCTGGCGTAGCCGAAGTCGAGAAAGTGCCGCACATGGGGCCCCGTCCCGCAGGCCAGGTCCAGGTGCCGCCGCCCCGAGGTGCCGAACAACTGGTGCAGGCGCCGCACGCAATGGCTCTGGGCCGGGTAGTCGATGTCCGCGCACATCAGGTCGTAGTAGGCGGAAAGGTCGGTGTAGAGCGCGTTGGAAGACATAGGGGCCAGCCGCCAGCAGAACGAAAAGGCGCGCATGGTAACCCAGCGCCGCGCGCAGCCTGTCGGATGGCGCAACGGCGCAGGAGGAGGAGGGGGATTACTCGGCGGGGTCGGCGGCCTGGGCGTCGTGGGCCGGGCTGGTCTGGCCCTTCTCGGGGATGATTTCGCCGCTGGCGAGCCACAGGGCGTAATGCGGGTAGAGCTGCACCAGCACGTCGAGTTCTTCGCTGCTGACGCGCACCGCGCCTTTGCTGACGTTAAGCCAACGGCTGTGATCGGTGCCGCTCAACACGCTGAGTTTCTTGGGGCCGATCTGCTTGATGAGCAGACGGGCCCGGTCGGCGGAGCGGGTCAATGGAGCACGTTGGGTTGTTGCTGGGCGTCGTAGGCCGGGCTGGTCTGGCCCTTCTCGGGGATGATCTCGCCGCTGGCGAGCCACAGCGCGTACTGCGGGTAGAGCTGCACGAGGGCCGTCATTTCCTGGGTACTGATGCGGGTGCGCTTGTCGTAGCGAACCGTTCTCCAGCGGGTGCCGCTGATTTCCGTCGTTCTCACCAGCTCATCCAGGCCGGTGATGTCGACGAGAGCTCTGATCCGATCGTCTATTGATTCCATATCGATCTATAGCGTTACTTTTGTACTGTACAAAAATACCGTACAAAGTGTATTGTCCGTTGTAATGTACGCAGATTCCTGGCGTGTACCGGGAGCGGCGTACCCCGAAAAGTTGAACATAGTGCAATAAAAGCCAAGGGCTGTGGAGGTAAACCCGCCCCTTGCGGGTGAAGGCCAGCCTGGGCGCGTACCCAAGGAGGGATCTCGGATGCAGGCACTTCCCGTGTCCAACGCCGCTGCCGCGCTGGACTATCTCGGTCAGACCGTGGTCATGGAACTGCGCTGGGCCGCCGAGTCGACGTCCACCTGGGGCATCTACCACGTGCTCGGGCTCGTCGTGCCGATGGCCGGGGTGTATGAGAGTGGCCACTTCCTCGTCATGGACGCCGTCAACGGCGGCGACTTCCCGGACGAAATCTTCTGGGACACCATCCGCACCCTGCTGCCCCTCAACCCGCACGACTGAAGCGCCGGGCGCCCCACGCACTTGTGGCGGCCTGCACGCCGGGCGACTTCGGCAGCGCATATGCTGCCCTCCCGACCCGGCGCATCCCGCGCCCAAGGACAGCCCCGATGAAACGCGCCTGGTGCCTCGCACTGCTGATGCTGGCCAGCCATCCCCTGCTGGCCTCCACCCTGCACGAAGCCGAAACCAAGAACCTCGCCTACTCCATCAGCGGCGAGCAGACGACCGTCATTACCTTCATCAACCACAGCCGCGCCACTCGCAAGCTGTACTGGCTCAACTACGAAGGCCAACGTGTCCTCTACAAGGAACTGCGCGCCGGCCAACGCCAGCGCTTCGACACCTACCTCACCCACCCCTGGCTGGTCACCGACGCCAACGACAACGCCCTGACGATCTACTACCCGGATAGCGAGGCGAGGGTGGTGGAGTTGAGGTAGGGCGGAACGGAGGATTTCCGCATGAAAATTTGGTCTGTTTCCGACATTGACGACACGGCGTCTTACCAACTGCTGCTGTGCCAGAACGCGCTTGGACGTCGTTATTTCAAGTTGCTCCGTGCAGATGAGCAGGAGGCGGCCCTGCTGCCTGAGGAGCACATTCTGCTTACACAGGTTGTGCCGAATCGGTTGCTGAAAGCGCGAGACCTGCATGCCATCTCGCTCGCTGTATCACTGAGCAACGGCGAGCGCTTTTGTGTGGATGCCCACGGAGTCTGGCTTACCACTCAGGAGCTGAACGGGCTGAATGCCGGGGCTGCTTACGGCGCGATCAACTGGGTGACTGCGGCTCCACCATTTTTTCCTGACCGGTGACGCTTCCGCTCTTCTAGCCGGACGGTAGTAGAGGGGTTCGACTGGTGATGGCTCCAGTCGAAGACCGCCGCTCTTTCATCGCTGTGTTGTACGAGTTCATTTCCGCTCATTCCGACTTATAGGGAAGTGCCGATTGTGTACGTCGCTCCCCGGTTCTTGCCGCTTTGGATAATGGCGCCTCTATCTTTCAGCTTCTTCAGCAGCCTGGCAGCCTGGTCGGTCGATATACGGCATAACCCCATGACCTTGGCGCGTTTGATCTGCCCATGTTGTTGCACATAGCTCAACACCATCTGTTCCTGCTGAATCGGTGTGAAGCCTACCTGGCGGGTATAGGCGGCCTTGTTTCCCACTGCTTGTTGGCGGAGACACGGGAAAGGCCGTTTGCTGAGGCAGAGTTTTCGAGCGGGTATTTCGCTTCGGGTTTTGGCGTGCAATCTTGCAATGCTTCGGCGCTAGGGTGGGCGTCGGCGAACCGTTCGCGTTGTTCGATCACGGCCGGGCCGTGGTGCTCGGTCTTGCCGGTGCTGGCCTGCAACGTGTCGCTGTCCGCTTCAACCGGGGCCGGTCTTTCAGTGCCGGCCCTGTGGTCGCCACCCTTCAAGGACGTGGTGCCGGACCTGGCTGCGGGCAGTCGCTGGCCCGGTTGACACTGCATTGAGTGATGCAACGGAGATACCCATGACCACCCTGCTGCTCTACAAGGACATCCAGGCGCTCAACCGCGATGAGCACAAGGCGCTCAAGCTGCGTGCCGTGGAGCATTGCGGCTTTGCCGGTTCCACCCACCTGGTGCCCCTGGCCGGCCTGGAATTCTTCCAGGCGGCGCTGCACTACCCGATCCTGTTCATCGGCGAAGGCGAGCGTCTGGTGCCCATCGCCCTGCTCGGTTTGAAGGAGGGCACCAACAGCTACCTCGACGCGCAGCTGCGCTGGCAGGCGGACACCTACATCCCGGCCTTCGTGCGGCGCTACCCGTTCGTGCTGGCCCAGGACGATGCTCACAATTTCACCGTGTGCTTCGACGCGGCCTATGAAGGCTGGAACGAGGGCGAGGGCCGTGAGCTGTTCGTGGAGGAGGGCGGCAACAGCGCGTTCCTCGACGAGATGATCGACTTCCTGCAGAACTTCTCCGCCGAGATGGAGCGCACCCGGCTGTTCGTCCTCAAGCTCGAGGAACTGGGGCTGCTGGCCAAGCGCACCCTGCAACTGACCCACCCCAGCGGGGAGACCTTCGTGCTGTCGGACTTTCTGGCGGTGGACGAGGCGAAGTTCCTCGCCCTGGACGATGCCCAGGTGCTGGAGCTGCACAAGACCGGCTTCCTCGGCTGGATCTACGCCCACCTGATGTCCCTGGGCAACGCGAACCGCCTGTTCACCCGCATGGTCACGTCCCGTGGGGAGGCGGCTCTGCACTGAGTGCCGGCGGGTGGGGCTTCGCGCCCCGTTCGTGCTGGCGGGTGCGGGCATGAAAAAA
>NZ_LYSP01000042.1:0-57188 GCF_001728945.1 Pseudomonas sp. ENNP23 | reverse complement strand
CGGCAACCTCACCGCCAACGCCACCGACATCGAACTCACCCGCAGCACCTACGCCAGCGGCAACGCCCGCCTCACCACCGGCACCCTCAATAACCAGGAACGCCTCGCCGCCGGCGGCGACCTGCGCCTCAACGCCACCCACATCGACAACCCCGGCCGCCTCGAAGCCGGCGTAAGCAGCGACGGCAGCCCCAACAGCGACAACCCCGCCAGCGTCCTCGACATCCAGGGCGGCACCCTGCGCAACCGCGGCACCGTACACGCCCAGGGCCGCCTCACCACCGACCTCGCCACCCTCGACAACCAGAGCGCCAAACTGGTCGCCACCGGCAGCGCCCAGATCAAGGCCAGCACCCTCGACAACCGCCAGGGCGGCCTCATCCTCTCCAAGGCCGACGGCCTCACCCTCGACACCGCCGTCCTGGACAACCAGAGCGGCACCGTCCAGGCCGACAGCGGCGAACTCAAGGCCACCGCCAGCACCCTCGACAACCGCAACGGCAAACTCCTTACCGTCCAGGGCGCCCTGACCGTCGACGCCCAGGACCTGCGCAACCAGCAAGGGCGCCTCATCGCCCAGAACGGCACCCTCACCGCCCGCAGCGACACCCTCGACAACACAGCCGGCCGCCTCCAGGGCGACAGCGTCGACCTCACCACCCGCACCCGCCTCGACAACAGCCAAGGCCACATCACCGCCACCCAGGGCAACCTCAGCCTCACCCGCGGCGAACTGCTCAACGACAACGGCCAGATCCAGGCCAAGCACAGCCTCACGGCGAACGCCGACAGCCTGCGCAACCACAGCGGCAGCCTCGGCGCCGACACCATCGACCTCACCCTCGGCGGCCTGCTCGACAACAGCGGCGGCCTGGTGGAAGCCGCGCAGACCCTCAGCCTCGACCTCAACGACGCCCGCAACGCCAACGGCAAACTGCGCGCCCTGGGCCGCAGCGGCGAAAGCGTCTTCCGCCTCGGCGGGCGCTTCGACAACGACAACGGCCTGGTGGAAATCGGCAACGCCGCCTTCCGCCTCAGCAGCACCCAGCTCAGCAACCAGGGCGGCACCCTGCGCCACGTCGGTAACCAGGGCTTCGGCCTCAACCTGGCCGACGTCGGCCAGGCCGGCGGCCGCTTCCTCACCAACGGCACCCTCAGCCTCGACGTAGCCGACTGGACCAACAGCAGCCTGCTGCAGGCCCAGCGCATCGACCTCAAGGTCGGCCGCTTCACCCAGACAGCCACCGGGCAACTGGTGTCCATCGACGACATCACCGCCAGCGGCACCGACTGGACCAACGACGGCCTGATCGAAACCCAGGGCAAGCTCCAGCTCGCCCTCGGCGGCCGCTACCAGGGCAACGGCAGCCTCAAGAGCCAGAGCGACATGACCGTCAGCGCCGCCAGCGCCGAACTGGGCAGCGGCGCCCAACTGCGCAGCGGCGGCAACGGCGACTTCCGCCTGGGTGGCGCACTCACCAGCGCCGGCCAGCTCAGCGCCGCCGGCGACCTGCTGCTCAAGGCCGGCAGCGTGGACAACCGCGGCACCCTCGGCGCGACCAAGGCGTTACGCATCGAGAGCGACAGCCTGCGCAACGAGCGCGGCCTGGTGTTCAGCGGCGCGGACATGGTGCTGCGCACCGGCAGCCTGACCAACCTGCTGGGGGACCTCTACAGCCTGGGGAGCCTGAGCGTTGCGAGGGATGATGCCGGGGCCCAACTGACCCGCCTGGAGAACATCTCCGGGACGCTGGAAAGCTCGGGCGACATGAGCCTGCGGGCCGCCGTGCTGAGCAACCGCAAAGAGACCTTCGTCGAGGGGCGTGAGCTCACCTACGGCTACATCAGCGTGGTCTGCTACGACTGCAGCGGTGACCACCACAACGTCGACTACGTGGCCACCGAACGCTTCAAGACCATCGTCGCCAGCGATTCCGCCGCCGGCCGGATCAACTCGGGCGGCAACCTGGACATCCAGGGCGGTGCGGTCAGCAACCTGTACAGCAGCCTCAGCGCCACCGGCAACATCGCCATCGTGGCCACCAGCCTGGACAACACCGGCGCGGCCAGCGGCACCATCGAGCGCACGCGCCGCTTCAACACCGGGCGCGTCACGGACGGTACCGACGAGCGTTTCCGCGGGAACTACATCGACCCCTACAACGCCCGTCCGATGCCCAAGGAGATGCCCGGCGCGCTGTACGCCTGGAACCTGGTGAGCGACATCGAAACCCGCACGCCGACCGGCTCCGCTGCGCCGGCCATCATCCAGGCGGGCGGCAATGTGAGCATCCAGGCGACCCAGCCGCTCACCAACGATGCCGTCATCACCGGCCAGGCCCCCCAGGCCGGCGCGAGCCGCAGCCTGGACAGCCAGGTTTCCGATTCCAGCCAGCCGTTGGTGGTCCGGCTGAATGCCCAACTGGCACCCGACGCCCAGCAGCAGGCCATCAACCCCGTCGCCTTGCCCGGGTTCAGTCTGCCCCAGGGGCAGAACGGGTTGTTCCGGGTCAATACCAACCCCGGCCACCCCTACCTGATCGAGACCAACCCGGTCTTCGCCAGCCTGTCGGGCTTCATCAACTCCAGCTACCTGCTGGACCGCCTGGGCTTCAAACCGGACGAGACCCAGCGTCGCCTGGGGGACGGTCTGTATGAGCAGCGCCTGCTCCGGGAGGCGGTCATCGCCCGTACCGGCAAGCGCTTCCTGGATGGGCTGGCCTCCGACGAGGCCCAGTTCAAGTACCTGATGGACAACGCCCTCGCCAGCAAGGAGCGCCTCAACCTCGCCCCGGGCATCGCCCTGAGCGCAGAGCAGGTCGCCGCGCTGACCCACGACATCGTGTGGATGGAGGAGCAGGAGGTCAGTGGGCAGAAGGTGCTGGTACCGGTGCTCTACCTGGCCCAGGCCAAGGACCGCCTGGCCCCGAGCGGCGCGCTGATCCAGGGCCGCGACGTGGCGCTGATCAGCGGCACCACCCTCACCAACAGCGGCACCCTGCGGGCCAGCAACAGCCTCCAGGCCTCGGCCCTCAACATCAGCAACAGCGGCCTGATGCAGGCCGGCGAGCGCCTGTCCCTGCTCGCCACCGACAGCATCCGCAATGCCCGTGGCGGCCTCATCAACGGCAAGGATGTCAGCGCTATCGCCCTCACCGGCGACATCACCAACGAGCGCACCATCAGCCAGGAGTCCCGCAGCGGCAGGAACTTCAGCCAGCTCACCAGCGTGGTGGACAAGGCAGCCGGCATCGAGGCCGGCAACAGCATGACCCTCACCGCCGGGAAGGACATCCAGAATATCGGCGGCAGCCTCAAGGCCGGCGGCAACGCCACCCTGAAGGCCGGCAACGACCTGGTCATCGCCTCTGCTGCCGAGGAAAACGGCAGCATGCGCAAGGACAAGCGCCATTTCTGGAGCACCACCAGCACCACCCAGCATGGGAGTGATGTGCAGGTGGGGGGGGATCTGGATGCCAGCGCCGGGCAGGATCTCGCCGTGATTGCCAGCACCGTCAAGGCGGGGGGCGATGTCAGCCTGGAGACCGAGCGCGACATCACCATCGCCGCGGCAGCCGACGAGACCAGCAGTGAGTACCGCTACAAGCGCAGTGGCAAGAAGGTCAACAAGGAAGACAGCACCGTCCGCCAGCAGGCAGCAGTGATCGAAGCGGGTGGCGGCCTCGATATCGAGGCGGGCGGCAACCTGCTGCTCAGCGCCAGCCAGCTCAAGGCCGGTGAAGAGGCCTACCTGTATGCCGGCGAACAGTTGGCCCTGACTGCCGGACAGGACAGCGACTACCACCTGTACGACATGAAGAAGAAGGGAGCCTTCGGCGCCAAGAAGAGCCAGCGCGACGAAGTGACCGATGTCCGAAATGTCGGCACCACCATCACAACAGGGGGTGACCTCTCTCTGGTCAGTGAGGGCGACCAGCTCTATCAGCGTGCTCGCCTCGAAAGTGGCGGCAACCTGACCCTGGACAGTGGTGGCGCCATCACCTTCGAAGCGGTGAAGGACCTGCATCAGGAGAGTCACGAGAAGAGCAAGAGCAGCTTCGTCTGGAACTCCATGAGCGGCAAAGGCAATACCGATGAAACGGTGCTGCAGAGCCAGCTCATTGCCCAGGGCGAGATCGCCATCAAGGCGGTTGAAGGCTTGAAGATCGACATCAAGCAGATCGATCAGAAGACCGTCAGCGAGACCATCGACGTCATGGTCAGTGCTGACCCGCAACTGGCGTGGCATCAAGGATGCCGAGAAGCGTGGCGACATCGATTGGCGACGCGTGAAGGAGGTACACGACTCCTTCAAGTACAGCCACTCGGGGTTGGGTGGCGGGGCGCAGATCATCATCGCGATCATCGTCACCTACCTGACTGCCGGTGCTGGATCCGTAATTGCTTCTACGGTTAGCGGTGCCGTTGAGGGCGGCTTAGCCGGAACGGTAGTAGGAGGGGTCGCTCAGGGCGCATTCCAGGCTGCTGCCGTACAGGGGACCATCAGCACCATCAACAACCGCGGAAACCTGGGCGCAATCGCCAAGGACATGACCTCCAAGGACGCCGTCAAAGGGTATGTGGTGGGCGGCGTGACAGCGGGGCTGGTGGGGAACTACAGCCCCGGCTCAATGGGGTTCAACTGGCAAAGTGTCGGCCAGGTGGCCAAGGTCACTGCAGTTCAAGCCGGTGTTAAGACTGCCGTTTATGGCGGCAGCCTCAAGGACAACCTCAAAAGCGCAGCAGTTGCCAACGCCGTTGCGATTGCAGGCGCCGCAGGTGCCGACGTCATCGGTGGATTGCGTCTTGAGACGGGCAGCTTCGAGAAGGTCGCACTCCACGCGACGTTAGGTGGCCTCCTGTCCGAAGCCATGGGTGGCGACTTCCGGACCGGTGCTATCGCCGCTGGCGCCAACGAGCTGATGCTCAAGTGGATTGGCGAACATGTGTTGCCAGCCGACCTCGATAAAACCAGCGATGCGTACCGGGAAGGGCGGGAGAAGCTGCTGGTCATCTCCCAACTCGTGGGTGCCCTGGCAGCAGGTATGTCAGATGGCAATGCGGAAATTGCAGCCGCGGTTGCGGCCAACGCGACGGCCAATAACTATCTGCGCCATCAGGATGTCCAGGCCCTTGTTCGAGAGCTCGATGGCTGTGAGCAGGCTGGCACCTGTGAGCAGATCAAGGCCAAGTACCAAAAGATCAGTGCGGAGAATACCGAGCGTCTGAAGAACTGCCGGGCAAACGGGAATTGTGAGCAGATCGAGCGAGAAGTAGCCGAGGGCAGAGCGGCAATGGACAAAGTCCAGGATCGCTATGCCAGTGCTGTATTGGAAAAAGAGTTTTCCAATCAACAATGGCGGGATGGCCAGGACGTCAAGAATATTCTTTTTGATATGGCCAGTGACAAGGCCAGAGATGCAAGTGCCCGAGATGCGGCAAAGCGTGAGGAGTATCTAAAGTCGGCGAGTCCGCAGGAGCTTCAGGCCCAGTTGGATGCAGAGGCGCGCGAGCTCTATATAAAAGATACGCAGAAGAAGCTGGACGAACTCATTGCCAATATGGATGGGCAAATCAATCAGTTGCCCGTGGAAGTTCGGGAGATACAGAAGCTACAGCAGGAATATGCCGGAAACTTCAAGGTCGTTGCGGAGTTGGGGCAAGCGCTCAGTGAGATAGTCGAACCCGGTATCTGGGACGCACTGGGGCCCACTGCCAAGCTGGCCAAGCTCGAGCGGCTGGCAACCGTCCTCAAGGCGGCGGGTGCGAGCAAGCTGAGTACCAAGGCTGCCGAGACCGTCATCGCTATCGAGGAACTCAGTGCGAAGCTCAGAAAGCTGGAGGCGGGCAAGATCACCCCCTCTCAACAGGATCTAGCCAAATACTCCAACCAGACCACCACTGGGAAGCTGGTCAAGCCATGCTGCTTTGCCGCAGGAACCATGGTTTCGACACCGGACGGCGACAAGGCGATCGAAACCCTCAAGGCCGGCGACATCGTCTGGAGCAAACCTGAGAAGGGCGGTAAGCCCTTTGCCGCAGCGGTCACCGCCACGCACGTGCGGACTGACCAGGCAATCTACCGATTGAGACTGAACGCCCTAGGCAAGGATCAGACCGACACTCTGCTGGTTACTCCGGGTCACCCCTTCTATGTGCCTGCTCGCAAAGATTTCGTACCAGCGATCAGCCTGAAGGCAGGGGATGAACTGCAGTCGTTAGGCGATGGCAGCAGCAATGACGCGTCCATACGGGTCGAGTCCATCGAGATGGTCCAGCCCCAGGGCGTGACCTATAACCTGACAGTGGATATAGGACATACCTTCTATGTAGGGAGTCTGAAAACGTGGGTGCACAATACAGGGCCGTGCCTGCAGTGTGGGGCCGGTGGGTGTGTGGTGCATGCTACGGAGGGTCCAAAAGGTAAAGGCTCCGAGGCTCCGTACAATCCGCAAACCACCAGAAATGAGCTTGAGTCTAATTATGGGCGCGACAATGTTCTTTCCACTACGGTTCCGCCAGTCGATGGTCGAAATGTGCATCTTGCCGGGCAGCGCCATCCGGTAACGGGGATCGTATTCGATAACAGGGGCTTCCCTATATTTGATGATGTGGCTGCATTTGATACGCGGATATCAATTGATGTCTTCAAATCTGCGAGCTATGTAGGGCAGATGAAACTTGCGACCAAAGATTTGTTAGGGGCGATTCAGCAAGGTCAAGTGAAAGCCTCAAGTTTTACTGCTAAGCAGCTTCAGCAGATTAACGCAGGGGCAAAGAAAATTGATGGCTATACGTGGCATCACCATCAGGATAGTGGGCGAATGCAGTTAGTCCCTGAACTGATTCATTCAAAGACGGGGCACATCGGTGGCGAAGCCATGGGAGGTGGAATGTGAATCTGAGTGAGACTGGTTGCTTCAGCGATGAGCTGATAGCGTTTGTTATCACCTGTCTTTTTTGTGGGGCTATAAGCAGGGATGAGTTTAATACGTGGTGCGCTCAAGCACTATCGCTAGATGACGCCCCTGTATTTTTGTACGACTTGATGGATTTTCATGATGAAATTTTTAAGATATATCAGGTAATTGGCTATGTCCCCCATTGGGAGCATGCGGAAGATGACGAGTATGCCTTATATGGTATTGCTGTCCGTCGAGGGTTTGAGCCTTACGACATGCCTTTGACGACGGATAAAGCACTTGCGTCTCTTGGGGTAAGGCCAGATATTGAGCGGCTGTTTGGTAAGGTTTTTGACTTTATTGAACTGTAAGTTGGTCCAAAAGCGACTGAACCATTAAAAGCGTTGCCGGCACCCCGTCAAATCGATGCATCTTGGAGCTCTAACACCTATAAGCATGGTGGGCTGATGACAGGTATTGAACATGTCTTCTATCGCCATGGCCCTGACTCCGGATTCTCCAATACAAGTAAGTTTGCTGCTGGTACATCTCTAAAAGATGTTTCGAACTATGTGGATAGCGCTTTGAGGTACG
The DNA here is from genome assembly GCF_001728945.1 of Pseudomonas sp. ENNP23. Taxonomy (NCBI): domain Bacteria; kingdom Pseudomonadati; phylum Pseudomonadota; class Gammaproteobacteria; order Pseudomonadales; family Pseudomonadaceae; genus Pseudomonas; species Pseudomonas sp. ENNP23. Next base: position 49,692 of record NZ_LYSP01000042.1, on the reverse strand, counting down.
GGAAGGTAACTCCCAATGGTCCGGGTGGATATGTAGTAGAGTATAACGTTGGCAAGATTATTGGTGTAGATGTTTCTGGGAAACCAACCAGCACTCTGAAGGTGAATGTTCGGGATGGGATAATAAACACGGCCTTCCCCAAATGAGAATGCACCATGAAAAATGATTTGCTTAGTGCTTTTTTGGAACAGGAGCTTAGCGACTCCGTAAGAGAGGTGCTTGCAGCCGCTGTGAGAGAGTCTATAAATCCAGAGGCGCAGGTTGCTACAAGAAGTTTTGAGTTTAACTGTTTTGATGTTGCTTTGGATTTTGAGTTTGGTACGGCTACTTTAGGAGATGTCTTATCTTCAGGGGCTGGCAGTGAGCAAGTGATTCCGCTGCCATTTTTCCTAGAAGCGTGCGGCTTGAGTTAATGGTCCAAAAGCGACAGGGACGGCTGGAGATGTTGCAGGCACGGGCGCTAGAAATCCGTTGCTTGATGATGCGATACCGAGAGGCGGTGATCGTCTGGTCGTGAATCAAGGACCTGTGCCTACTTGCGGTCACAACTCTTGTGGGATGGTTCTGAATACGTTGGGCAAGGAAGTTGATGTAGGCACTCTTATCCAAAAGCTCCCGCCCTCTGAAAAAGGAATTTTTGCTCAGGATGTTGCTAGCCTGATGAAGGCTGAAGGTGTTCCTGCAAGTGCCTTTGGGAACAGAAATGTCGCTGATTTGGCTAGATATACCTCAAATGGAACTCCGGTAGTTGTTCGAGTTGTTGACAAGACTACAGGCTCTGGTTTTTCCCATTTTGTTGTGGTGGATGGGGTTACAACTAGAAATGGCATTTCTGTTGTGGCTATTCGTGACCCGCATGGTACGCAGTATTTCAGTCCTGTTAGTACCTTTGAAAGAAATTTTTCGGGTGAGGTTGTTGTTCCTCGGAGTGCTTTGAAATGAAATTAAAAATTAGCTTCCCCCAAAATATGCACACTGAGCAATTGCTCAGGCAGGAGCGAATTCCTTGCTTGTGCAAAATATCTAAAGAATTTGAGATTTCTTTTTCGGATACTGTTCCTGAGGCATCCGGAATTGTATCTGAATGGGATCGTAATGAGTTGGAGTTAAGAGCTATTGCTGGTGGGGGAGGGCAATATACGCACTATGCGAACAGTCTGATTACCTTGAGGGGAATTGAGCCTGATGTTTATAAAATCATTGGGCTAGAAATGTTTTATACGAACTTCGGGTGGTGTGTTGTCTTGAAGGATGGTGAGTATGCGCCGCCAGGGAATTTTTGGGACGAAGAGTGACGGTTTTTGATGGGCTTTACTGACAGGTTGGTCCAAAAGGGTTAGAGATAGCGTCGGGCAAGTTTGACTATCTATTTGGGCGTGTGGCTAGCAATTCCCACAACGCCGCTCGTTCGAATCAACTCGCCCTTGAGATGAAGAGGCTTGGTGTTCCAGATAATGCAAGTGGTTACCAAATGCTGACTGAGCACTTGGCTCTTTCGGTTAAAACCGAAGGCAACGTGGTGAATACGTTCACTAACCAGTTCGGAAAATTTGAGGTTAGGGAATCATTGCTTATGGAGCCATCAGGCAAGGCCGCGAATTTTCAGAGTACGTTTCAAGTTCTTGAGGACGGGACTCGAAAACTTAGCACAATCATACCTATTCATTAAGGAGGCCGGGGTGGACTTTCCAAGCATCAATGACTTTTTGGAAGAATTTGGTATTGAACCGGTCGAGATTGACCCAAGTTTGTCGTTATGTCGCTACATAAAAAAATCTGGCAGTAGTGAGCTGGAGGTTGATTTTTCTTTCAGCGCTGTAATGGGGTCGTTTCAGGTCGTGCTGCGGTTTGCTGAGCAGGAGTTGGCTATCATTACTTCGGAAAGTGTGAAGTTTATTGAGCTTTTTCGGGATGACGCGGGAGCAGGGATTCATGTCGTTTTTGATATCTATACCTCGACATCAGAGGCTTGGGTGATGCTTGAACCTGACGTGAGTTGTCGGTGGTGGACATTGCGTAACGCATAATTTGAGTTGGTCAAAAAGAGGTAGCTGGTCCTGCTACGAGGGGTGGGAAGGAAGTTTTTGCAAAGTATACAAAGGTCAATGTGAATGACCCCGCAGCAGACGCCATCGCAGCAAGGTTGGGTGGGATTTCTTCAGTAAAATTTCCTGGTAAATTTAAAGATCGCGAATTTTATGTCTTTAGTGATGAGTTTATAGGGAAAACAAAGCCTGCTAATTTCCAAATGGGAAGTGCGTTCCGTAACCAAGCTAAAGGTACCTTTGGAAGCTGCTGTAGAATTAGGCCGAAAGTCTTATTTCCATTTTGATGGTGCTCCTAATCCGGCAGTTATTGAAAAATTAAATGAGTATGGAAGGCGATACGGTATAGAGCCAGTAATCGATAGGACTCCATTGTAAGGGGATAATTTATGTATGAATTTCATGGTTGGATTAAATTATCCGAATCCCCTTCGGAAATGGATGAAGGGGGGGTGGATCAAAAAGTTAAAAAATTGAAAAATGAATTATCCAGCTTTGGATGGTCAAGCGGTAGATGTGAAATTTTACTAATGAATGGCGCTTATACCCTTGTGTTAAACGCCACTCCTAATAGGCGGCGCACTGAAGCCGAAGACCTACAAAAAGTAGTTAGCATTGTGACGAAAGACTTTGCTGGGGCATATGGATTAATCTATGAGTACGATGAGCAGGCAAGTACTGAATATGGGCGCGGTGTGTTTTCAGTCAGAGTAATCAAAAGAGGAAAGTGCGAGATTTTTTTAGATCCGTTTCTGTCGCCAGTAATACCTGTCGTTGAGGACGAATGATTTACAGGGAAAAAAGGGGGCAGATTTAATTTTCGTTGGTTGGGCGCCATTAGGTTTTCATCCTTGCCCATGACCGGGCGGGCGGTGAGGCGTATGTGGTGTTGAAGGCTGAAGACTGACCGCGAGCCATAAAAAAGCCCCGCATGTGCGCGGGGCGTGAAAGGTCCGGTTGGACTCAGAACCAGTCGGCTTGCATGCCCAGGCAGGTGTCTTTGCGGGCTTCGAGGATGGTCAGGGCGTGGTGGACGCCGGGCACTTCCCAGGTGAGGAAGAAGCGGGCGGCCTGCAATTTGCCTTTGTAGAACTCGGTGTCGGCGGGGTTGCCGTTGGCCAGGCCTTGCTGCGCGCGGATTGCTTGTTCCAGCCAGCGCCAGCCGATGACGGCGTGGCCGAAACTGTTGAGGTAGAGCGCGGAGTTGGCCAGGGCCTGGGCGACCTTGCCCTGCATCAGGTCGCCGAGCAGGGCGAGGGTGACGGTGGAGAGGCGGGCGAGCAGTTGCTCCAGCGGTTGGCGCAGGGCGTCCAGTTCGCTATGGGCGGCGGCGCGCTGGCAAGCCTAGGCGCTTGTGATAGCAGCTTTGCTCAGAATTTGGCCAATAAAATGGGCGTTCCGGTTGAGGCGCCTACCAACCTAGTTTGGGCTTATGGTGATGGGCAGATGGTGGTTGCGCCGCGCGCATCATTAGATAAAAGATCTCCACTGTAAATACGCCAGATTTTTTTGAAGCAAGGTAAGCTCAAGGTATTCAGTCCTAGGAGACTATAATGGACAAAATGTCTTCTCTTGCATGTGAAGTTTGTGGTGGGCGATTAGAAGCTTTTAATGAGGGGAGTGCTCAAGGTTTAAGGTGTGTTGATTGTGAGTGGTCATTGGTGACTACCCAGATTCCAGAAATCAGGGTTGATGAACAAGAATATGATATCCACTGTGATGGGGATTTTAAGAGTGGGGCTCATATAAGAGCGGTTGCTGAAGTGTCAGGCTTAAATTTCTTGGAGTCTAGAAAGGCTCTTGAAGGGGGGCGCTTTGTAGTGCTTTCCGGTCAAGCAATTGATGTGCTTCGAGTTAAAGAGATTCTTGAGTCTGCTGGGGTTCGGTATTCAATAGAGCCTGATTTCAGATGGGGCTGAACAAATATTTCTTAGATGGTGTGACTAAGGCTCGCATGCCCATAAAACTAAATTTTTTTTCAATGGTGATGATGTGAAGTTTATAGTGGTGGAGTCAAGGTTTTTCATGGGTTAAGTCGAAGCATGAGGTAAAGGTTAATTATTGCTTATCAAGTGCTCGCGCTCTTGGTTGGTTTTAGGCACTGCTGATTGTTAGTTAAAAACTGACCAAAGTGGTTCAGATCGCTCGCTCGTTCAAGTGTTCTCGCCACCAATATGACTTGGCTGTTAACGCTTCCTTGATCCAAAGCAAATCTCTGCTGTATTCGGCAGAAAACATCAATGTACCTCCGCTGGATCGATAGCAAAAACAGCATTACCTAGGTCGGACGCTCAGCTCGGTGTGACCTATGCTCTAGTCTTCTGCAGTTGCCCATATTTTGATTAGAGGTGGAAAAGGTTAATGGAAAAAGCAACGCGCTTATATGCGTGCCATAGCTGCCTGATGGGGTCTAAAGATCCAGTAACATGCACGAATTGTGGGGTTTTAATCAGGAAGTTGGATCTTTCAGGTGCGATGGTGATCCCGCCTGTTTGGGGTGTTGTGGTAATCAATGACATTAATCAAGAAGAGCTGGATGCTGTGAACCGTGTGATAGATGAGGTGGCGAATCGCTTCTATCAGAATTTCTCTACTTTTGAAGTGGATGGCGCTCTAGTAATAGAGTGCAACGAGATTGCTGCCGCTAAACTGATACCTAAATTGGAAGATGAACTGCGTGGGTGTAGGCCAGATATCGTAATTTGTTTTGAGGGTAAGCCGGAGTAGGTGGTCAATTTCAGTGCCTGCCGTTTTTGAAAATAGGGTCAGGATTTTTCTTGTCTACGAGGTGTTAGGTAGAATTCTGCTCAAGTAGATTTCTATGCATAAGTTAGTTGTGGGGATTGGAAGTATTCGTATGGTGGCCGGATCATTTAGAGTCTTCTGTTGAAGTATGGGGTTGGAGGCTTGGTTTTCACTGTTTGACTATTAAGAGCTAAATATGATGGCAGGCGGTTCTGTTGTAGTAAATGGGTGGCTGATAATAATTGATTTTAAGCTATATCTTGTTCAGGTTGATCAGGCCGAGCAGGTTGAAAATTGTGAGAGCTCTCAGAGAATGGAAGTGTCTGAGCCAGAAATAATTTTTTCGGTATTGGAGCGGATTTTGCCATTGGGAGGAGGTAATAGCTTTATATTTCATCGAGCTAGAGTTTGTGGCGTTATTACAAGCAGCGTGCAGAGAGTAGTCAAAGTGATTTCAATGTCGGTGGAAGAGAGAGGGGGTGGCTTTGTTCAAATCGCTATTGAGGGCAGCGCAGAGCGGCATAGGGCCAAGTATCAGGAGTTTATCAGTAAGAGAGGGATAAAATCTAGCGATTGGCTCGATTACTATTAGGATTCAGCAGTGGTTTGCTGAGTTAATGGTTTAGTGATTTTTATTCTTCTTTTTTTGAGTTTTCCCTGCTCTTCTGCTAGCTATGTGGTAACGCGGTTGCATGCTGTGTGAGGCTTTTTGTTGTTTTTTGGATTGCAAGGGCTTTGGCAGGCTGTAGATTATATTTTTCTGGTTGGCTTGTTGTTGTATTGGTTGTCGTAGATGTTTTATGTAGTGATGTGGTTGTTCTATTGGGTTGCGGTGTGCGTTTTTATTTGTTCGAGGTTTAGGGAAAGTGAAAAGAACTGCGAAGCTGTATCAGTGCTATGGCTGTCTGAGAGAGTCTACAGATCCTTTAAATTGCACCAATTGTGGAGCGTCGATAGAGGAGCTTGATCTCACAAACGCAATGTTCATACCGCCCATTGGGGGGTATGTCGTGGTGGAAGGCTTTGATCAGGAGGCTCTTGAGGTGGTTAGGCGTATTGCGAGTGAGGTAGCAAATGCCTTTTACCACAATTTCTATATTTCCGAGGTTGCGGGTAAGTTGCTTGTGAAATGCAACGACTATTCCGCTTCCCTGCTAATCCCTAGGTTGGAGCAGGAGCTTTCAGGGCGTAAGCCAAGCCCGTTGATTTATTTTGAGGGTAAGTCGGGACAGGTATTTTCTGGTTAGATGCTTAATATTTTTTCAGTGGCATAATATTATATATACAGAAATTCTTATGTGGGCATCGCAGCGCGCAAGCCAGTGTGACCATTGCAGTAAAGCTCTTGGCGAGCTTGTCGTAACGGGTACCGATTCTTCGGTTCTCTTTTAGCCAGCCGAACATCTGCTCGATGATGTTGCGCTGCCGATATCTCGGTCGATCAAAAAGTCTAGGTACCCCGGCTCAGGCCGCCCCGACTTTCCGGGGATACGTACCTGATCCAAGAGTAGCTGTACATGGGGAAAGTCGCTGGCTTGAAAGCAGGAAGCGAGGAGTTATCCCGTTGGCATCGTGGCGGTAGTGTACTGGATGGTGACTTAATACTCCGCGCAAAGTCTTCTATCAAGCCTAATAGTGATGTCGGTCCTTCGGTTCCTCCGCTATCTTCCGCCTTCCATAGCGATGAACTGCTAGTCTTTGCTGATCAAACCATTAGAAATGGTGGAGCCCTGCAGAAGGCTCTAGCCCGCCAGCCGGGGCAGAGTGTGATTAGAGTGAATGTTAGTGATGTGGGCGATGTCGGCGTTGATCTTGGTAGGGGCTTTAGAACAGTTTTGAGTGGCGGTAATAAAACTGCGAATTTGGAGGCGCATGGTGCGCCAGTTAGGGTTGATGGTCTGCGTAGTGTAGAGGGGGTATATCAGTTTAATCCTAATAAAAATGTATGGGAAACAATTACTATATTTCCTGCACCACTTCCATGATGAGTTATGAATCATGAAATATGAAAACATTCGCCACATGCTGCGGACTATTTTTGTCACGGATTTCAGTCTTCCAGAAGATGCAGCTATCAATATCTATGTTAGTGGATTAAAGGTAAGTGGCAAGGAGGAGATAATGAAGCATGAGCTATCTGAGGCTTTTGGAGATGGGAGCATATCTTGGCGGGCTATGCTGAATAATGATGAGTACGAGGTTTTGGATTTTGAAACTGAAGAAGAGGCTAGGGCTTATGTAAAAAGAATTCTTTGGGATCCACTAGAAAGACTCTGAACAAGGCTGCTCGCATTGGTAGATTATCGGCTCTCTCCGAACATTGTAAGGTTCGGTGGGTGTACGGTTGATAACCTTTTTTCTGTTGGTTCGAATAATAACGAAGGCCTGGCCGATACCGCTAACTGTATTTTCTGGTTGTCTTTATAGTGTCGCTGGAATTTATGGGGTATTTTTTCTAATGGTTGATACAGTGGTGTGATTGGCCTGCCGGGCTGTTTTTATTCGGAGTGAAAAATTGAAGAAGTCTAAAAAATTGTATGACTGTCACAGTTGTCTTATGGAGTCTACAGACCCAGTAAGATGTACCCATTGTGGGGTTTTGATACAGGAGATTGATATTTCAAAAGCGATGTTCATACCGCCCGTTTGGGGGTACTTAGTGGTAGAGGGCTGTGATCAGGAGGATCGTGAGATTGTGAGGAAAGTAACCGATGAGGTGGCAAGTGCCTTTTTTCAGAGTTTCTATATTTCTGAAGTGGCGGATGGCTTGCGAATAAAATGTAATAATTCTTCTGCTTCTCTACTAATTTCTAAGCTTGAGGAAGAGTTGCCTAGTCGTAAGCCAAGTCTCTTGATTTATTTTGAGGGTAAGCCGGAGTAGATGGCTGTCTTCAGCACCTGCAGTTTTTGAAAAAGTCGATAAAAATGGCCAAATCACCCGCCCACTTCTGAGTTTCCAGCCGGCGCGAGCACCTCGCGCCGGCTAATCCCTGCATTACAGACACATCTCTCCCGCACTCGTCAGCAAGTGCCGACGCGCGATCCACAGATTTGAAGGACCGAATAAACGGAAGGTTTGGAGGATTATAAATAATGATTGATTTTTTGTTGAGATATAGAGTTTCTCTCCAAGAGTTAAGGGCTTTCATTGCTCTGGTCGTGGGCGCTTCCGTGGATGAGGTCGTTGTTTTTCAGGATGCTGAGTTTTATGAAAGGGCTGGTGCGCTGGATTTATCCAGCTGCAGATGTCTATGTGTTTTTTCGTACGTCTATGGGGAGGCTGCTATGTTGCTGCAGCTGTTCAGGTGTGAGATGAGTGCTGCGGATTTAAAGGGAAAAATAATATCTGCATCTTCTGTTCTGGGAGTTGAGTGTTATATTCCAGATCCCGTTGGTGAGGGTTGGGTTTATGTAGGGGGGAATGGAGTGGTGTCTGGTGTTAAAAGGATGTGCGACGATAATGAAGAGTATTTTTACTTTGGGTAAAGTGGTTCTTGTTCTGTTTTTGGAGTAAGGCAGCTAGGCACTTAATGATTAAGATTTTGATCTGACCAATCGGCACTCTCCGTACATTGTAAGGTTCTGGGGTGGTTGATAATATTTTTTAGTTTGTTCGAATAATAACGAAGGTCTGGCTGATGCCGCTAATTTTATTTTCTGGTTGTCTTTATATTGTCGCTGTAATTGATGAAGTATTTTTCTAACAGTTGATGCAATGGTGTGATTGGTCTGTCGGGATATTTTTATTCGGAGTGAAAGATTGAAAAAATCTAAAAATTTGTATGAGTGTCACAGTTGTCTTATGGAGTCTACAGACCCAGTAAGATGTACCCATTGTGGGGTTTTGATACAGGAGATTGATATTTCAAAAGCGATGTTCATACCGCCCGTTTGGGGGTATTTAGTGGTAGAGGGCTGTGATCAGGAGGATCGTGAGGTTGTTAGGAAAGTAATCGATGAGGTGGCAAGTGCCTTTTTTCAGAGTTTCTATATTTGTGAAGTGGCGGATGGCTTGCGAATAAAATGTGATAATTTCTCTGCTTCTCTACTAATTTCTAAGCTTGAGGAAGAGTTGCCTAGTCGTAAGCCAAGTCTCTTGATTTATTTTGAGGGCAAGTCTGAGTAGATGGTTTGTGGTAGGGGCTTAAGGCTGAATTCAATGGGTATAAAGAATATGAAGCGTACTTTTCTTATCACAGCCGTCGCTCTGATGGCTGCCTGTTCCAATCAAGGCCCGATGACTTCTCCGGTTGCTTCCGATGACACACCCTCTGCCGCTATTCAGGCGTTCCGTGAAATCTGCCTGAAGACTGCGCCAGACTTTTCCCGGGCAGCGACTGCCGCCAAGGCGGTGGGCGTCGAGGTGGGCGATATGGGCTTCATGATGGCCGGCTTCAAGGCGGACAAGAGCCTGGGCGTTCAGATCCAGGCAGGGAAGGAGTGTGTCGTGACCACGTCTTCACAGCGGGACGAGCACCTTACCCGGCAATTGCTGGACGCGGCTCGTGATTTGTCCAGTACGCCGGTTGCGCAAACCTCGCCTGCGAAGATCACGCTGGGTGGCCAGGTTTTCATCCTTGCCCATGACCGGGCTGGCGGTGAGGCGTATGTGCTGTTGAAGGCTGAGGACTGACCGCGAGCCATAAAAAAGCCCCGCATGTGCGCGGGGCGTGAAAGGTCCGGTTGGACTCAGAACCAGTCGGCTTGCATGCCCAGGCAGGTGTCGTCGCGGGCTTCGAGGATGGCCAGGGCGTGGTGGACGCCGGGCACTTCCCAGGTGAGGAAGAAGCGGGCGGCCTGCAGTTTGCCTTTGTAGAACTCGGTGTCGGCGGGGTTGCCGTTGGCCAGGCCTTCCTGCGCGCGGATGGCCTGTTCCAGCCAGCGCCAGCCGATGACGGCGTGGCCGAAGCTGTTGAGGTAGAGCGCGGAGTTGGCCAGGGCCTGTGCGACCTTGCCCTGCATCAGGTCGCCGAGCAGGGCGAGGGTGACGCTGGAGAGGCGGGCGAGCAGTTGCTCGAGCGGTTGGCGCAGGGCGTCCAGTTTGCTGTGGGCGGCGGCGCGCTGGCAGGTCTCGTTCATGAGGCGGTTGAGCTGCTTGAGGCCAGCACCGTTGTTCTGCGCCAGTTTGCGCCCGAGCAGGTCGAGGGACTGGATGCCGTGGGTGCCTTCGTGGATGGGGTTGAGGCGGTTGTCGCGGTAGTACTGCTCCACCGGGTATTCGCGGGTGTAGCCGTGGCCGCCGAGGACCTGGATGGCCAGTTCGTTAGCCTTGAGGCAGAACTCGGAGGGCCAGGACTTGACGATGGGGGTGAGCAGGTCGAGCAGTTCGTGGGCCTGTTGGCGGGCGCTGTCGTCGGCGAGGGTCTGGGTGTCGTCGAACAGGCGCGCGGCATACAGGCCGAGGTCGAAGGCGCCTTCGACGTAGGCCTTCTGGGTGAGCAGCAGGCGGCGTACGTCGGTGTGCTGGATGATCGGGATCTGCGGGCTGCTCGGGTCCTTGCCGTCGGCATGGCGGCCCTGGGGCCGGTTGCGGGCGTAGTCCAGTGAGTACAGGTAGCCGGCGTAGCCGAGCATGATGGCGCCCATGCCGACGCCGATACGGGCCTCGTTCATCATCTGGAACATGTAGGACAGGCCGTGGTGGGGCTTGCCCACCAGGTAGCCGACGCATTCGCCGTTGTCGCCGAAGTTGAGCGCGGTGGAGGTGGTGCCGCGCCAGCCCATCTTGTGGAACAGGCCGGCGAGGATGACGTCGTTGCGTTTGCCGAGGCTGCCGTCGTCGTTGACCAGGAACTTGGGAACGATGAACAGGCTGATGCCTTTCACGCCGGGCGGGGCGTCCGGCAGCTTGGCCAGGACCATGTGCACGATGTTCTCGGAGATCGGCTGGTCGCCGCCGGAGATGAAGATCTTGTTGCCCTTGAGGCGGTAGGTGCCGTCGGCCTGGGGTTCGGCGCGGGTGCGGATGTCCGACAGGGAGGAGCCGGCGTGGGGCTCGGTGAGCGCCATGGTGCCGAAGTAGCGGCCTTCGATCATGGGGGCGAGGAAGCGGGCCTTCTGCTCTTCGCTGCCGAAGCTTTCGATCAGGTTGCTGGCGCCCATGGTGAGCATGGCGTAGGACGCGGTGCCGGCGTTGGCGGACTGGAAGTGGGCGAAGCAGGCCTGGGACAGCAGGTTGGGCAGCTGCATGCCGCCGACCTCGAAGTCGCGGGTGGCGTTGAGGAAGCCGGCTTCGATGAAGGCTTCCAGCGCGGGCTTGACCTCGGGGATCAACTGGGCGGCGCCGTCGACGTACTGCGGCTCGTGCTCGTCATTCTTGCGGTTGTGCGGGGCGAAGAGCTCTTCGGCGATGCCGCGCGCGGTGGCGAGGGCGGCGTCGAAGGTCTCGCGGTTGTGGTCGGCGAAGCGCGGGCGCTGGGTCAGGGCTTCGGCATCGAGCACTTCATAGAGTTCGAAGGCCAGGTTGCGGGAGCTGAGCAGGGTCTCGGACATGGTCGGTCTCCGGTGGAATGCCCGGAGTCTAGATTGGTGAATGAAGGCCGCCTAGCAACATCCATGAGGGTGATGCAGCGGCCAAACCCGGCCTGGGTCGCGGCTGGTAAACTGCGCGCCTCGCGAGGAAACCATGCCATGAACTACCGTCACGCCTTCCACGCCGGCAACCACGCCGACGTGCTCAAACACCTGGCCCTGGCCCGGATGATCGCCCTGCTGTCGCGCAAGGACGCTCCCTTCGCCTACCTGGACAGCCACGCCGGGGTCGGCCTCTATGACCTGGCCGGCGACCAGGCCAGCCGCACCGGCGAATGGGAGGAGGGCATCGGCCGGCTGTGGGGCCGCGATGACCTGCCGGCTCCGCTGGCGGACTACCTGGGCACCGTGGCCGCGCTGAACCCGTCGGGTGCGCTGCGCTACTACCCGGGCTCGCCTGAGGTGGCGCGCCGGCTGATGCGCCCCCACGACCGTCTGGTGCTGAACGAGATGCACCCGGAAGACGGCCAGGCGCTGAAGGAGAACATGGCCGGTGATCGCCGGGTGACGGTGCGCCTCGGTGATGGCTGGCACCTGCCGCGGGCGCTGCTGCCGGCAGCGGAGAAGCGCGCGCTGATGCTGATCGATCCGCCGTTCGAACAGGCCGATGACCTGGAGCGCTGCGTGACGGCGCTGAAGGAGGCGATTGGCCGGATGCGCCAGACGGTGGTGGCGATCTGGTACCCGATCAAGGACGAGCGCCAGCTGAAGCGCTTCTACCAGGGGCTGTCGGCGTCCGGTGCGCCCAAGCTGCTGCGGGCGGAGCTGATGGTGCACCCGACGGACAACAGCATCGGCCTGAACGGTTCGGGGCTGGCCATCGCCAACCCGCCGTGGGGCCTGGAGGAGGAGCTGCGCGAGGTGCTGCCCTGGCTGGCCGGTGAACTGGCCCAGAGCCAGGGCGACTGGCGGTTGGACTGGCTGATCGCCGAGGGCTAGCAGACTTCCGCAGCGCCGATGGCGTTGCCGCTGCGGCGCTCAGGGTGCGATCAGTACTCGGGGTCAGGCCGGCAGGCAGACGCCGGTGCCGCCCAGCCCGCAGTAGCCGTTGGGGTTCTTGGCCAGGTACTGCTGGTGGTAGGCCTCGGCGTAGTAGAAGGCCGGTGCTTCGGCGATCTCGGTGGTGATGGCGCCGAAGCCGGCCTTGTCCAGTTCGGTCTGGAAGCGTGCTTCGCTGGCACGGGCGGCCTGGAGTTGGGCGTGGCTGGTGCAGTAGATCGCGGAGCGGTACTGGGTGCCGATGTCGTTGCCCTGGCGCATGCCCTGGGTGGGGTTGTGCGCCTCCCAGAACACGGCGAGCAGCCGTTCGTAGCTGATCACGCGCGGGTCGAATACCACCAGCACCACTTCGGTGTGCCCGGTGAGGCCGGAGCAGACTTCGTCATAGGTGGGGTTGGGGGTGTGGCCTCCGGCGTAGCCGACGGCGGTGCTCCAGACCCCTTCCTGTTGCCAGAAGCGCCGCTCGGCGCCCCAGAAGCAGCCGAGGCCGAACACGGCCTGTTCCAGCCCGGCAGGGAAGGGCGCTTGCAGCGGGTGGCCGTTGACGTAATGAGCTTCGGGCACTGGCATCGGGGTCTCACGGCCGGGCAGCGCCTGGGCGGCGGTGGGCAGTTCGATCTTGTGGGCGAGGATCTGTGAGCGCAGGACCATGGCGTTCTCCTGAGGATGGGGCTGGTCGATAGACCCGCTTCGGGTCCTGATGTTACAGCGGCGTCAGTGAGCCGTGCGGCAGGGGTAGCGGTGCAGGCTCTCGATGAGCTGGGCGCCGGGAATGGGTTTGTCGAACAGGTAGCCCTGGCCGACGTCGCAGCGCTGGCGGCGCAGGAAGCCCAGTTGCGCGGCGGTTTCGATGCCTTCGGCGACGACTTTGAGCTTGAGCTTGTGGGCCATGGCGATCACGGCGGCGGTGATTTCCATGTCGTCGGAGTTGTCGGGGATGTCGTTGATGAAGCTGCGGTCGATCTTGATGACGTCGATGGGGAACTTCTTCAGGTAGCTCAGGGAGGAGTAACCGGTGCCGAAGTCGTCCATCGCCAGGGTCAGCCCGAGTGCCTTGAGGCGGTTGAGCTGCAGGCGGGTGTCGTCGGTGGCTTCCAGCAGCAGGCCTTCGGTCAGCTCCAGTTCCAGCAGCGCGGGGGGCAGTTCCTCTTCCTGGAGGATGGCGGCGATGGAGCCCACCAGGTCGGGGTCGCTGAACTGCTTGGGCGAGAGGTTGATGGCGACCTGCACCTGGCCGAGGCCAGCGGCGCTGAGGCGGCGGCTCATGCGGCAGGCTTCGCGGATCACCCATTTGCCGATGGGGATGATCATCCCGGTCTCTTCGGCGACGCTGATGAACTGGTCCGGGCGGATCATGCCGCGCTCGGGATGCTGCCAGCGCAGCAGCGCTTCCATGCCGAGCAGTTGGCCGCTGCGCAGGCACAGCTTGGGCTGGTAGAAGACGTCCAGCTCGTTCTGCGCCAGGGCGCGACGCAGGTTGTTCTCGACGAAGAGCTTGTAGCTGGCCTCGGCGTTGAGGGTCTCGGTGAACAGCTGCAGCTGGTGCTTGCCGTTGGCCTTGGCCTTGTGCAGGGCGAGGCCGGCGTGCTTCATCAGGGTCTGCGGGTCACGCCCGTGCTGGGGGGCGCAGGCGAGGCCGAGGGAGCCGGTGACGCTGATCAGCTGGTTGTCGACGAACAGGGGCTTGTCCAGGGTGCGGAGGATCTGGCCGGCGGTCTTCTGGCCGGTCTCCAGGTCGGCGCCGTCGAGCAGCACGGCGAATTCGTTGCTGGCGAAGCGGGCGAGGATGTCGCCGGGGCTCAGGGTGTTGCGCAGGCGCCGGGCGAGGCTGACCAGGAGCTTGTCGCCGGTCTGGTGGCCGAGGCTGTCGTTGATCCGCTTGAAGTTGTCGATGTCCACCAGCAGCAGGCAGAGAGGCGTTTCCTGTTCGTGGCGGAAGCGCTCTTCGAGGCTGCGGATGAAGTAGGGGCGGTTGCCGAGGCCGGTGAGGTTGTCGGTGTAGGCCAGCTTTTCGATGCGCTGCTGGGCCAGTTTGTTGTGGGTGATGTCTTCGTAGATGCCGATGTAGTGCGTCAGCTCGCCGTTCTCGCCGAACACCTTGGAGATGGACAACTGGCCCCAGTAGGGCTCGAGGTTCTTGCGGCGGCTGCGGAATTCGCCCTGCCAGCTGTTGCAGGTGCTGAGGCTGGAGCGGGCGTCGAACAGCAGGTCGCTGAGGTTCTCCAGGGCGGGCAGGTCGGAGAGGCGGCGGCCATGGACTTCGTCGGCGCTGTACTGGGTGATGTCGGTGAAGCTGGGGTTGACGTATTCCACCAGGCCGTCGCGGTCCACCAGCAGGAAGGCGCTGGCGCTCTGCTCGACCGCGCGCTGGAACAGGTGCAGGGCGGTGGTGGCGTCGAGGCGCTGCTGGTTGACCAGGACCTGGGCGAACTGGTCGGCCAGTTCGCCGGCGAAGGCGATCTCGTCGCTCTGCCAGACGCGGGGAGCGCCGGTGTGTTCCAGGCACAGGACGCCGACCACTTCACCGCCGATGCGCACGCTGGCATCGAGCAGGGCGACGACGCCGGAGGGCTTGAGGTATTCCTCCTGCAGTTCGCTGGTGCGGGGGTCGCGCTGGGCGCTGTGGGCGTCGATGGCGCGGCCACTGTGCAGGGCTTCCAGGTAGCGCGGGAAACGGCTGACGTCCATCGCCGGCGGCAGTTCGTGGTGCCCCTGGTCGCGCAGGTAGCGGCTGACCGGGCGCAGGGTGCTGCCTTCGAGCATCCACAAGGAGGCGCGGGCGACTTCGTAGGCTTCGCAGGCGGCCTGGGTGATCAACCGTGCGGCTTCCTGCGCCGGGTCACCCGCGCTGTAGCGGTGGCGGGCCAGGCGGACGATGAGGCTCTGCTGGGCGCGGGAGCGGATGAGGTGTTGCAGGTGGTCTTCCTGGGAGCGCTGATACAGCTCCAGGGAGCTCTTGAGGCGGGCGTTCTGGGCTTCCAGCTCCTGCATCTGCTGGGCGTGGTCGGATTCCTCTGCCGCAGTGTCCACCAGCAGCAGGTAGCCCCGCAGCAGCTGCCGGCCGTGCTGCTGGAAGGCTTCGCCGATCTCCAGCAGCTGGATCACGCCATCGGGGCCGTGAAGCGGGTAGTGCACCTGGTAGTTGGCGCCGGAGACCAGTTGCTGCTGGATGTCGTCATGCAGCCGGTAGCGCGACTCGGGGTTCATCAGGCTGGCGTAGGGCGAGCCCACCAGGGCGCAGAGCTCGGTGGCGGGCAGGCCGATATGGCGTTCGCAACTGGCATCGAGGAAGAGCATCGCCCAACTGGCCTCGTTCAGCCGCTCGAAACGCATGAGGCCAAGCCGCGAAGGGACTGGCAACTGCGTCACAACCTCGGCCACCGTACGGCTGGCGGCATCGGGATGGCTTTTCATCGGGCGGGTGGGTTCCAGTATGCTGGCCGAGTTCGGGCTTCGGCCCACTTCTAAAATTTGGCGTCGGGCAAGGGTGCATCATGCTGATGGGGCTGACAAGACAACTGGGTGGGGCTTTGTTGCTGTGTGGGCTGCTTTTTTCCGTTGGAGCGCGCGCGGCGGAGACGCAGCCGGCCCTGAGTAGCGAGGAGCAGGCGCGCTACCTGTCCGAACTGAAGCGTCTGTACATGACCTCCGATGAGCGCAAGGCGTTGTTCGCCCATGCCAATTCGCTGCTCAGTACCTATGCCTTGAGCGCCGGTTACCAGGTTGGCCAGGCGGATCGTCGGGACCTGCGCTACCAGCTCAGCCTGGCGCGCCCGGGCGAGCTGATGCTGCGTGAGGAAACCCGCGCCGCCAATGGCACCGGGGTGGCGGTGCACAACCGCTTGCTGCCGGTGTTCGGCGTCGATCCGAGCATCAGTTACGAGTGCCCGCGTGGCGGCATCAGCTGCACCTTCAATGCGCCGGGCAGCAACGCGCCGCTGCTGACCATCGTGCGGGACGTGAAGGGCGCCGGCGAGCTGGCCAAGGCGCTGAGCTTTCTGATCCGCAACGTCCAGAAGGGTTGAGTTCCGGGGCCTTCCTCGGCCCTTGGCAACCGTTCTTTTCTTCTTCCTTGCCTTGCATCCTGCCGCGCATTTGCGCGGCGGGTCGTTGTTGTCTGCACCTCTGTTTCGCACTCAAAAAAAACCCCGCCAATCGGCGGGGTTGAGGTACGAGCCTGACGTGCTCGCAATGAAGCAAAGGGTGTTACAGCAGCATGGTGCGGATGTCCGCCAGTACGTCACCGAGGCGCTTGGTGAAGCGCGCGGCGGCGGCGCCGTTGATCACGCGGTGATCGTAGGACAGCGACAGCGGCAGCATCAGGCGAGGCTGGAAGGCCTTGCCGTCCCACACTGGCTGCATGGTGGCCTTGGAGACGCCGAGGATCGCCACTTCGGGTGCGTTGACGATCGGCGTGAAGCCGGTGCCGCCAATGTGGCCGAGGCTGGAGATGGTGAAGCAGGCGCCTTGCATGTCGTCGGCGGAGAGCTTCTTGGTGCGCGCTTTCTCGGCCAGGGCGGCGGCTTCGGCAGCGAGCTGCAGGAGGCTCTTCTGGTCGACATTGCGGATCACCGGGACCAACAGGCCGTCCGGGGTGTCCACGGCAAAGCCGATGTGCACGTACTTCTTGCGGATCAGTGCCTTGCCGCTGGGGGCGAGGGAGCTGTTGAAGTCCGGCAGTTCCTTGAGCAGGTAGGCGCAGGCCTTGAGCAGCAGCGGCAGGACGGTGAGCTTGACGCCCGCCTTCTCGGCCACGGCTTTCTGGGCGACGCGGAAGGCTTCCAGCTCGGTGATGTCGGCGGAGTCGAACTGGGTGACGTGGGGCACGTTGAGCCAGCTGCGGTGCAGGTTGGCGGCACCGACCTGCATCAGGCGGGTCATGGCCACTTCTTCGATTTCACCGAACTTGCTGAAGTCCACGGTGGGGATCGGCGGGATGCCGGCACCACCGGTGGGCGCGGCGGCAGCTGCCGGGGTGTCCTTGGCCTTCTGCATGATCGACTTCACGTAGGCCTGCACGTCTTCCTTCAGCACGCGACCGTGGGGGCCGGTGGCCGGAACGGCCGCCAGGTCGACACCGAACTCGCGGGCCAGTTGGCGAACAGCCGGGCCGGCGTGGACCTTGGCACCGCTGGAGCGGGCCGGTACGCCGGTGGTGTTGGCGGCGGCGGCGGACAGCGAGGCAATCGCCGAGACCTCGGCGGCGGCCACCGGGTGGGCGCCTTCCGGTACGCGGTGCAGCGGTTGCTGCTGGGCGGCCGGCTCGGCAGCCGCGGCGGCGCCTGCGGTCTTGAGCTTGAGGATCAGGTCGCCGGTGCCGACTTCGTCGTCCAGCTTGACGATGACGCTTTCCACCACGCCGGCGGCGGGGGAGGGGATTTCCATGGAGGCCTTGTCGGACTCCAGGGTGATCAGCGATTGGTCGGCTTCGACGGTGTCGCCGGCCTTGACCATGACTTCGATGACCTTGACCTTGCCGCTGGTGCCGATGTCCGGCACATGGACGTCCTGCACGCTGGAGCCCGAAGCAGCCGGGGCTGCTGCGGGGGCCGCAGCCGGTGCCGGGGCAGCAGCGCCACCCGCGACCTTCAGCTTGATGATCAGGTCGCCGGTGCCGACTTCGTCGTCCAGCTTGACGATGACGCTTTCCACCACGCCGGCGGCGGGGGAGGGGATCTCCATGGAGGCCTTGTCGGACTCCAGGGTGATCAGCGACTGGTCGGCTTCGACGGTGTCACCGGCCTTGACCATGACTTCGATGACCTTGACCTTGCCGCTGGTGCCGATGTCCGGCACGTGGACGTCCTGCACGCTGGAGCCCGAAGCGGCCGGGGCCGGTGCGGCAGCGGGCTTTTCCTCGGCCTTGGCGGCCGGAGCAGCAGCCGGAGCCGGGGCTGCGGCGGCACCTTCGACTTCCAGTTCCAGCAGTTCGTCGCCTTCCTTGAGGCGGTCGCCGAGCTTGACCTTGAGGCTCTTGATTACCCCGGCCTTTGGCGCGGGGATCTCCATGGAGGCTTTGTCGGACTCCAGGGTCAGCAGGCTCTGGTCGGCTTCGATGCGGTCGCCGACCTTGACGAACAGTTCGATCACTTCACCTTCGCCGCTGCCGATGTCGGGTACGCGAATCAACTCACTCATCGCTACGCTCCTTAGCAGTCCAGCGGGTTACGTTTTTCGGGGTCGATGCCGAACTTGGCGATGGCCTCGGCCACTACGCGCGGTTCGATCTCGCCACGGTCTGCCAGGGCTTCCAGGGCGGCCAGCACAACCCAGTAGCGGTCCACTTCGAAGAAGTGGCGCAGCTTCTTGCGGCTGTCGCTGCGGCCGAAGCCGTCGGTGCCGAGCACCTTGTATTCCTTGCTCGGGACCCACTGGCGGATCTGGTCGGCGAACAGCTTCATGTAGTCGGTGGAGGCGACGACCGGGCCTTTGCGGCCGGTCAGGCACTGCTCGACGTAGGTCTGCTGGGGCTTCTGCTCCGGGTGCAGGCGGTTGCGACGCTCAACGGCCAGGCCGTCGCGACGCAGTTCGTTGAAGCTGGTGACGCTCCAGACGTCGGCGGCGACGTTGTATTCGTCACGCAGGATCTTCGCAGCTTCGCGGACCTCGCGCAGGATGGTGCCGGAGCCCAGCAGTTGCACGTGGTGCGCGGCTTCCTTCTTGTCCTCTTCGAGGAGGTACATGCCCTTGATGATGCCTTCCTCGACGCCCTCGGGCAGCGCGGGCTGCTGGTAGGCCTCGTTCATCACGGTGATGTAGTAGAAGACGTTCTGCTGCTCTTCGGTCATCTGGCGGATGCCTTCACGCACGATCACCGCCAGCTCGTAGCCGTAGGTGGGGTCGTAGGTGCGGCAGTTGGGGATGGTGGCCGCCATGATGTGGCTGTGACCGTCCTCGTGCTGCAGGCCTTCGCCGTTGAGGGTGGTCCGCCCGGAGGTGCCGCCGATCAGGAAGCCACGGGCACGGCTGTCGCCCGCCGCCCAGGCCAGGTCGCCGATGCGCTGGAAGCCGAACATCGAATAGAAGATGTAGAACGGCAGCATCGGCTGGTTGTGGTTGCTGTAGGCGGTGCCGGCCGCGATGAACGAGGACATGGCGCCCGCCTCGTTGATGCCCTCTTCGAGGATCTGGCCCTTCTTGTCCTCCTTGTAGAACATCACCTGATCCTTATCGACGGGCTCGTAGAGCTGGCCGACGGAGGAGTAGATGCCCAGTTGGCGGAACATGCCTTCCATACCGAAGGTGCGGGCTTCGTCCGGGATGATGGGGACGATGCGCTGGCCGAGTTCCTTGTCCTTGACCAGCTGCGCGAGGATGCGCACGAAGGCCATGGTGGTGGAGATTTCACGGTCGCCGGTGCCGTCGAGGATGGCCTTGAGGGTATCCAGCGGCGGAGTCGGGATGCTGAAGCTGTTGGCACGGCGCTGGGGCACGTAGCCACCCAGGGCGGCGCGGCGCTCATGCAGGTACTTGTGCTCGGCGCTGCCCGGCTCGGGGCGTACGAAGGGCAGTTTTTCCAGGTCTTCGTCGCGGACCGGGATGTCGAAGCGGTCGCGGAACTGGCGCAGGCTGTCCACGTCCACCTTCTTGGTGTTGTGGGCGGTGTTCTGCGCTTCGCCGGCACCGGTGCCATAGCCCTTGATGGTCTTGGCGAGGATGACGGTGGGCTGGCCGGTGTGATTCACGGCCTGGTGGTAGGCCGCGTAGACCTTGTACGGGTCATGGCCGCCACGGTTCAGCTTCCAGATCTCGTCGTCGGAAAGGTCCTGGACCATTTCCTTGAGTTCGGGGCTGTTGAAGAAGTTCTCGCGGACGTACGCACCGTCCTTCGCCTTGTAGTTCTGGTATTCGCCGTCGACCACTTCGTCCATGCGGCGCTGCAGGGAGCCGTCCTTGTCTTTGGCGAACAGCGGGTCCCAGAAGCGGCCCCAGACGACCTTGTTGACATTCCACTGAGCACCACGGAACACGCCTTCGAGTTCCTGGATGATCTTGCCGTTGCCGCGAACCGGGCCGTCGAGGCGCTGCAGGTTGCAGTTGATGACGAAGATCAGGTTGTCCAGCTTCTCGCGGCCGGCCAGGGAGATGGCGCCGAGGGATTCGGGCTCGTCGCACTCGCCGTCGCCCATGAAGCACCAGACCTTCTGCTTGCCGGCGGGGATGAAGCCGCGGGCTTCCAGGTACTTCATGAAGCGGGCCTGGTAGATCGCCTGGATCGGGCCGAGGCCCATGGACACGGTGGGGAACTGCCAGAAGTCCGGCATCAGCCACGGGTGCGGGTAGGAGGAGAGGCCCTTGCCGTCGACTTCGCGACGGAAGTTCTGCATCTGTTCTTCGCTCAGGCGGCCTTCCATGAAGGCGCGGGCGTAGATGCCGGGGCTGGCGTGGCCCTGGTAGAAGATCAGGTCGCCGCCGTGCTCCTCGGTGGGAGCCTGGAAGAAGTAGTTGAAGCCGATGTCGTAGAGGGTCGCCGAGGAGGCGAAGCTGGAGATGTGGCCGCCCAGGTCCGGGTCTTCGAGGTTGGTGCGCATCACCATCGCCAGTGCGTTCCAGCGCACCAGGGAGCGAATGCGACGCTCCATGAACAGGTCGCCCGGCATACGTGCCTCGTGGGAGACCGGGATGGTGTTGCGGTACGGGGTAGTCGTGGAGTAGGGCAGCTTGGTGCCGCTGCGGGCGGCCAGCTCACCCATGCGGGTCAGCAGGTAGTGCGCGCGGTCTTCACCTTCTTTGTCGAGTACGGACTCCAGGGCGTCCAGCCATTCCTGGGTTTCGACGGTATCGAGGTCTTGCATGGCTTGCTCCAGGGCGGAAAGGCTTCCAGAATCGGATGCCTATGTTCACTGCCGGCCTTTTGGGCAGGCAGAAGCTAATTCTTGGATTAACCGGGGGTCGAACCGGCCTCGTGTAGTTTTACTACAAATCGACGGCGGATTCAGCTCTCTGGGCACAATCTTTCGTAGTAAAACTACAGACCAACGATGCGAGGCCTCTGGAACCGAGGCCCGGCGCGCGCCGATCACAGGATAGACCATGAGCCTGCCCCCGCTTGTCGCCCTGCCCCACCTGCTGCAACCCCTTGCCGAGCGCGCCCGGAACAGCTTTATCGCTGAGCTGGAGCACCTCCCTGAGTCGCTGCGCGAGGCATTCGCACAGTGGCCCGAAGCCCGTTGGGAGGCGTTCCGCCGGGTCTGTGCAGCCAGTGACTTCGTGACTGAACAGGTGCGTCGTGATCCGGCCATGTTGGTGCAGTTGGTGGAGTCGGGCGGGCTTGAATGTACACTCGAATCAGGAGAATTGTGTACAAAAATCGATGCACTCCTTGTTGATTGCGCAGACGATGAGGCACTAGGCCGCTGCCTGCGGCGTTTTCGCAACCAGCAACAGGTGCGCATCATCTGGCGCGACCTGACTCGCCAGGCCGATCTCGCCGAAACCTGCCGCGACCTCTCCAGCCTCGCCGACGCCTGCATCGATCGCGCCTACCACTGGCTCTACCAGCGCCACTGTGCCCAGTTCGGCACACCCATCGGCCGGCGCTCGGGGGAGCCGCAGCACATGGTCATCCTGGGCATGGGCAAGCTGGGCGCGCATGAGTTGAACCTGTCCTCCGATATCGACCTGATCTTCGGCTACCCAGAGGGCGGCGAGACGGAGGGCGCGCGCCGTGCGCTGGACAACCAGGAGTTCTTCATCCGCCTCGGGCAGCGCCTGATCAAGGCGTTGGACGCCATTACCGTCGATGGGTTCGTGTTCCGTGTGGACATGCGCCTGCGCCCCTATGGTTCCTCCGGTGCGCTGGTGCTCAGCTTCAATGCGCTGGAGCAGTACTACCAGGACCAGGGGCGGGACTGGGAGCGCTACGCGATGATCAAGGCCCGAGTGGTGGGGGGCGACCCTGTTGCCGGGGCGCAACTGCTGGAGATGCTGCGGCCGTTCGTCTACCGCCGCTACCTGGACTTCTCTGCCATCGAGGCGCTGCGTTCGATGAAGCAGTTGATCCAGCAGGAAGTCCGCCGCAAGGGCATGACGGAGAACGTCAAGCTCGGCTCGGGTGGCATCCGCGAGGTGGAGTTCATCGCCCAGGCCTTCCAGCTCATCCATGGCGGGCGCGACCTCAGCCTGCAGCAGCGTCCGCTGCTGAAGGTCCTGGCCACACTCGCGGGCCAGGGCTACCTGCCGGGCAAGGTGGTCGACGAGTTGCGCGAAGGCTATGCCTTCCTGCGCTACACCGAGCACGCCCTGCAGGCCATCGCTGACCGCCAGACCCAGATGCTGCCGGACGACGAGCTGGACCGCGCACGCGTTGCCTTCATCATGGGCTTCGACGACTGGGCAGCGTTCCATGAGCGCCTGATGTACTGGCGTGGCCGGGTGGAGTGGCATTTCCAGCAGGTGATTGCCGATCCCGATGAGGACGAGGGCGGTGGTGCCGGTGAAGCCTGCATCGGTGCCGAATGGCTGCCGCTCTGGGAGGAGGCGCTGGACCCTGAAAGCGCCGAGCGCCAACTGGAGGAGGCGGGCTTTCGCGATGCCCCGGCTGCCTTCAAGCGCCTCACCGACCTGCGCAACGGCCCCCAGCTGCGTGCCATGCAGCGCCTGGGGCGCGAGCGGATGGACGCCTTCATTCCCCGGCTGCTGGCAATGACCGTCGAGCATGCCACCCCCGACCTGGTGCTGGAGCGGGTATTGCCGCTGGTGGAAAAGGTCGCGCGCCGCTCTGCCTACCTGGTCCTGTTGACCGAGAACCCGGGCGCCCTGGAACGCCTGATCACCCTCTGCGCCGCCAGTCCCTGGATCGCCGAGCAGATCGCCCGCTACCCGTTGCTGCTGGACGAGCTGCTGAACGAAGGGCGTCTCTATCACCCGCCGCTGGCACCTGAACTGGCGGCCGAGCTGCGTGAACGCCTGACGCGGATTCCGGAAGACGACCTGGAGCAGCAGATGGAGGCGCTGCGGCACTTCAAGCTGGCCCACAGCCTGCGGGTCGCGGCCTCGGAAATCGCCGGCACGTTGCCCCTGATGAAGGTGAGCGACTACCTGACCTGGCTGGCTGAGGCGATCCTCGACCAAGTGCTGGCCCTGGCCTGGCGCCACACCGTGGCGCGCCACGGCACGCCGCGCCGGGCCGATGGCTCGGCCTGCGACCCGGACTTCATCATCGTTGGCTACGGCAAGGTCGGCGGGCTCGAGTTCGGTCACGGCTCCGACCTGGACCTGGTATTCATCCACGACGGCGATCCCCAGGCCGAGACCGACGGCGCCAAGCCCATCGACGGCGCGCAGTTCTTCACCCGCCTGGGGCAGCGCATCATCCACCTGCTGACCACCCAGACCACCTCCGGCGATCTTTACGAAGTGGATATGCGCCTGCGGCCTTCCGGTGCTGCAGGGCTGCTGGTGAGTTCCCTGGGCGCCTTCCAGCGCTACCAGGAGAGCGAAGCCTGGACCTGGGAGCACCAGGCCCTGGTGCGGGCGCGGGTGCTGGTGGGCTGCCCGCGCGTGGCGTCGGCCTTCGAAACGGTCCGCCTGGCTGTGCTCGGGCGTGAACGCGACATCGACACCCTGCGCCGCGAAGTGAGCGAGATGCGCGCCAAGATGCGCGACAGCCTGGGCAGCCGTGCGACCGCTGCCGGCACCGGCGAGAATGCCTTCGAAGCCGCATCGCCGTTCGATCTGAAGCAGGACGCCGGCGGTATCGTCGATATCGAATTTATGGTGCAATATGCGGCCCTCGCCTGGTCGCGACGGCATCCTGAGCTGGTTCGCTACACCGACAACATCCGCATTCTGGATGGCCTCGGCGCTGTGGGCCTGCTGACCGCCGAGACCGTCAGCCTGCTGCAGGAGGCCTACAAGGCCTATCGTTCCGCAGCACATCGCCTGGCCCTGCAGAAGCAGCCCGGCGTGGTGAGTGGGGACCAGTTCCAGGCGGAACGCCACGGCGTGATGCGGATCTGGCGCGAGTTGGGCTTGAGCTGACTCGCCGTGCTGAATCAATCGAACCTTTGAGGAGCTGGCAATATGTCGATGGCCGACCGTGATGGCGTGATCTGGTATGACGGCGAACTGGTGCCGTGGCGCGATGCGACCACCCACGTCCTGACCCACACCCTGCACTACGGCATGGGCGTGTTCGAAGGCGTGCGCGCCTACAACACCCCGGACGGCACTGCCATCTTCCGCCTGCAGGCCCACACCGACCGCCTGTTCGATTCTGCCCACATCTTCAACATGCAGATCCCCTTCACCAAGGAGGAGATCAACGAAGCCCAGCGCGCCGCCGTCCGCGAGAACGGCCTGGAAAGCGCCTACCTGCGCCCCATGGTGTTCTTCGGCAGCGAAGGCATGGGCCTGCGTGCCTCCGGGCTGAAGGTGCATGTCATCGTCGCCGCCTGGCACTGGGGCGCCTACATGGGCGAAGCCGCGCTGGAAGCAGGTATCAAGGTGCGCACCAGCTCCTACACCCGTCACCACGTCAACATCGCCATGACCCGCGCCAAGGCCAACGGCAACTACATCAACTCCATGCTGGCCCTGCAGGAAGCCATCTCCGGTGGCGCCGACGAGGCCATGCTGCTTGACCCGGAAGGCTACGTGGCCGAGGGCTCGGGCGAGAACATCTTCCTGGTCAAGGATGGCGTGGTGTACACCCCGGAAGTGACCTCCTGCCTCAACGGCATCACCCGCAACACTGTCCTGACCCTGGCCGGCGAGCTGGGCATCAAGGTGGTCGAGAAGCGCATCACCCGCGACGAGGTGTACATCGCCGACGAGGCCTTCTTCACCGGTACCGCCGCCGAAGTGACCCCGATCCGTGAAGTGGATGGCCGCCAGATCGGTGCCGGCCGTCGCGGTCCGGTGACCGAGAAACTGCAGAAGGCCTACTTCGACCTGGTGACCGGCAAGACTGCCGCCCACGGTGAATGGCGCACCTTGGTCAAGTAATCCGACTGAGCTGCATACCGCAAGCCGCAGGCTGCAAGTGGGCGACCGCTTGGAGCTTGCGGCTTGTCGCTTGAGGCGTGAAGCTGCCCGTTTATGAAAATTCTGATCGTAGGCCCCTCGTGGGTCGGTGACATGGTGATGGCCCAGACGCTCTTCCAGTGTCTGAAGGCGCGCCATGGCGACTGCGAGATCGACGTCCTGGCCCCCGAGTGGAGCCGCCCCATCCTCGAGCGCATGCCGGAAGTCCGCCAGGCACTGAGCTTCCCGCTCGGGCATGGCGTGCTGGAACTCGCCACCCGCCGGCGCATCGGCAAGTCCCTGGCTGGCCAGTACGACCAGGCCATCCTGCTGCCCAACTCGCTGAAGTCGGCCCTGGTGCCGTTCTTCGCCGGGATTCCCAAGCGCACGGGCTGGAAGGGCGAGATGCGCTACGGCCTGCTCAATGACATCCGCACGCTGGACAAGGCCCGTTACCCGCTGATGATCGAACGCTTCATGGCGCTGGCATTCGAGCCCGGCGCCGAGCTGCCCCAGCCGTATCCCCGCCCGTCCCTGCGCATCGAGGCACAGAGCCGCGACGCCGCCCTCGGCCGCTTCGGCCTGGGACTGGATCGCCCGGTCCTGGCCCTGTGCCCCGGTGCCGAGTTCGGCGAGGCCAAGCGCTGGCCGGCCGAGCACTATGCCAAGGTGGCGGAAGTGAAGATCCGCGCCGGTTGGCAGGTGTGGCTGTTCGGCTCGAAGAATGATCACCCCGGCGGCGAAGACATTCGCATGCGCCTGATTCCCGGCCTGCGGGAAGAGGTGGTCAACCTGGCCGGGCAGACCAGCCTGGCCGAGGCTATCGACCTGCTTTCCTGCGCCGAGGCGGTGGTCTCCAACGACTCCGGTCTGATGCACGTTGCTGCTGCCCTGAACCGCCCGCTGGTGGCCGTTTACGGCTCCACCTCGCCGCAGTTCACGCCGCCGCTGGCCGAGCACGTCGAAATCGTCCGCCTGGAGCTGGAGTGCAGCCCCTGCTTCGAGCGCACCTGCCGCTTCGGGCACTACAATTGCCTGCGCCAGCTCAAGCCACACCCGGTCATCGAGGCCCTCGAGCGTCTGTTGGTGGACTCCATCGAGGTCGCCGGATGAGGGTTCTGCTGGTCAAGACCTCTTCCCTGGGTGATGTGATCCACACGCTGCCGGCCATCACCGATGCGGCACGTGCCATCCCTGGCATCCAGTTCGACTGGGTGGTGGAGGAAGGATTCGCCGAGATTCCCGCCTGGCACCCGGCGGTAGCCCAGGTCATCCCGGTGGCGATCCGCCGCTGGCGCAAGAACCTGTTCCAGACCCTGCGCAGTGGTGAGTGGGGTCGCTTCAAGCGGCGCCTGCGGGAAACCCGCTACGACCTGGTGATCGACGCCCAGGGGCTGTTCAAGAGCGCCTGGCTGACCCGCTACGCCAAGGCTCCGGTGGCCGGGCTCGATCGCGAATCCGCCCGTGAGCCCATCGCCGCGCGCTTCTACGACCAGCCCCATGCCGTCGCCTGGGGGCAGCACGCTGTCGAGCGGGTGCGTCAACTGTTCGCCAAGGCACTGGACTACCCGTTGCCACAGAGCACCGGTGACTATGGCCTGAATCGCGCGCAACTGGCGGATGCGCCGAGCGCCGCGCCTTACCTGCTGTTCCTGCATGGCACCACCTGGGACACCAAGCACTGGCCCGAAGCCTACTGGCGCGAGCTGGCCGAGCGGATCTGCGAGCATGGTTGGAACCTGCGCCTGCCGTGGGGGAATGCCGCAGAGAAGGCCAGGGCCGAACGCCTCGCCGAAGGCCTGGACGGCGCCGCCGTGCTGCCGCGCCTGTCCCTGGCCGGCATGGCCAAGGTGCTCGCCGGCGCGCGCGCCTGTGTGGCAGTGGATACCGGGCTGGGGCATCTGGCTGCTGCCCTGGATGTGCCGACCCTGTCGCTCTATGGCCCGACCAACCCGGGCTTCACCGGTGCCTACGGGCGTTCGCAGGTCCACCTGGGCAGTGACTTCCCCTGTGCGCCCTGCCTGAAGAAGCAGTGCGCCTACCAGCCGAGCGAAGAGGAGCGCCGTCGCTTCGACCTCAAGCGCGAGCAGCCCCTGTGCTTCACCCGGCTGAACCCGCAGCGGGTGGCCACCCAGTTGGAGGCCCTGCTGCTGACCGAGGACTCCCACTGATGCAACTGGCCTTCGTGCTCTACAAGTACTTCCCCTTCGGCGGCCTGCAGCGTGACTTCATGCGCATCGCTCAGGAATGCCAGCGTCGTGGTCACGCCATCCGCGTCTACACCATGATCTGGGAAGGTGACGTACCGGACGGCTTCGACGTGCGGGTCGCGCCGGTCAAGACGCTGTTCAACCACAAGCGCAACGAGAAATTCACCGCCTGGGTCGAGGCCGACCTGGCGCGCCAGCCGGTGGAGCGGGTGATCGGCTTCAACAAGATGCCCGGGCTGGACGTCTATTACGCCGCCGACCCCTGCTTCGAGGACAAGGCGCAGACCCTGCGCAACGGCCTGTACCGTCGCTGGGGGCGCTACAAGCACTTCTCCGACTACGAGCGCGCGGTGTTCGCCCCCGAGTCGAAGACCGACGTGCTGATGATTTCCGAAGTGCAGCAGCCGCTGTTCGTGAAGCACTACGCCACCCCGGCGTCGCGCTTCCACTTGCTGCCACCGGGCATCGCCAGTGACCGTCGTGCTCCGGCCAATGCAGCGGACATCCGTGCCGAGTTCCGCCGGGAATTCAAGCTGTCCGGCGACGACCGGCTGCTGGTGCAGATCGGCTCCGGGTTCAAGACCAAGGGGCTGGACCGCTCCCTCAAGGCGCTGTCGTCCCTGCCGCGGGAGTTGCGCAAACGCACCCGGCTGATCGTCATCGGCCAGGACGACCCCAAGCCGTTCCTGCTGCAGGTGAAGGCCCTGGGCATTTCCGACCAGGTGGACATCCTCAAGGGGCGTAGCGACATCCCACGCTTCCTGCTGGGTGCCGACCTGCTGATCCACCCCGCGTACAACGAGAACACCGGCACGGTGCTGCTGGAAGCGCTGGTGGCCGGCCTGCCAGTACTGGTCACCGACGTTTGTGGCTATGCCCACTACATCGACGAGGCCGATGCTGGCCGTGTGGTGCCCAGTCCCTTCGAGCAGGACACCCTCAATCGCATGCTCGCCGAGATGCTCACCGACGACGCGGCGCGCCAGCGTTGGTCGGCCAATGGCCTGGCATTCGCCGATAATGCCGACCTGTACAGCATGCCCCAGCGGGCGGCCGACCTGATTCTCCAGGAGCGTCCATGAAGCTGGAACTGAGGGCGCCTTTCGAGCAGTTGTGGCGCGGGCGTGACGCCTTCGAAGCGGTAGAGGCCCTGCAGGGCAAGGTCTATCGCGAGCTGGATGGCCGCCGCACGCTGCGTACCGAGGTCGACGGGCGGGGCTACTTCGTCAAGATCCATCGCGGCATCGGCTGGGGCGAGATCCTCAAGAACCTGGTGACCGCCAAGCTGCCGGTGCTCGGCGCCGGCCAGGAGTGGCGGGCGATCCATCGCTTGCAGGAGGTGGGCGTGTCGACCATGACCGCCGTCGCTTTCGGCGAGCGCGGCGACAACCCGGCGCAGCAGCACTCCTTCATCATCACCGAGGAACTGGCGCCGACCGTCAGCCTCGAGGACTTCTCCCTCGACTGGCCGCGCAACCCGCCGCCCCTGGCGCTCAAGCGCGCGCTGATCGACGAGGTGGCGCGGATGGTGCGTGAAATGCACCGAGCGGGCGTCAACCACCGCGACTGCTACATCTGCCACTTCCTGTTGCACACCGACCGCCCGGTGACCCCAGGCGACTTCCGCCTGTCGGTCATCGACCTGCACCGCGCCCAGGTCCGTCCGAGCCTGCCGCGCCGCTGGCGCGACAAGGACCTGGCTGCGCTCTATTTCTCGGCCCTGGATATCGGGCTGACTCGACATGACTGGCTTCGCTTCCTGCGGATCTACTTCGACCGGCCACTGAGCGAGGTCTTGCGCCAGGAGCGGCCCCTGCTGGCCCGTCTGGCTCGCAAGGCGGCGAAGCTCTATGCGCGCAAGCAGCGCTATGGAGATGCACTCTGATGGCGGCTTGGACACTGGCCACCGATTACGCCGCGCTGGCGGAGGACTTTGGCAGCCTGGATCGCGTCTTTGCCCTGGAGGCAGAGCGCATCACCAGCGATCCGCTGTCCGAAGTCGTACGCCTGGAGCGCAATGGCATCCGTTATTACGTGAAACGCTACTGGGGAGCAGGCAAGGGCTTGCGTCGCTACCTCGGGCGGCCGCGGGTCAAGGCGGAGTGGCAGAACCTGCGCTGGTTCGCCAAGTGGGGCATACCCACGGCGCCCATCGTCGCCTACGGCATGGAGCGCCGGGGTGGAGCCTTTCTGCGAGGCGCATTGATCACCCGCGAGTTGCTGGGCACCGAGGATCTGAATCACCTCGCGCTCACTGACGATCCGCGACTGCTCGACCGGCGCTGGGTGGACGGTATCAGCCTGCAACTGGCCAAGGCGACCCGGACCCTCCATGACCACGCGTTTGCGCACAACGACCTGAAATGGCGAAACCTGTTGGTAGACCCGGCCGGGAAGCTGTTCTTCATCGATTGCCCCACGGGAGCCTTCTGGTGGGGGCGCTTCCTGGAGCGGCGGATCGTCAAGGACCTCGCCTGCCTCGACAAGGTGGCCAAATACAAGCTGTCCCGCGTTCAGCGGATGCGCTTCTACCTGCAATACCGTGGGCTCGCGCGCCTGGATCGCAGCGGCAAGGCTCAGGTCCGCCGCGTGCTGGGTTACTTCGAGGGGCGCGAATGAGCGACTTCGTGGCCCCTGACGACTTGGCCTGCCTGCAGGCCCATGGCCTGGCCGACTTCGATGCCTTGTGGGCGCTCAAGCTCGAAGCCGTGGACCTTCCCAACACCGAACGCGGCGGCTGGAGTAGCGTGTTTCGCCTGGAGCTGGGTGAGCGGGCGTACTACCTCAAGCGCCAGTCCAATCACCTGACCCGCAGCCTGGTACACCCCTTCGGCGAGCCGACCTTCGCCCGGGAGTTCCGCAATATCCGCCGTTACGCCGCCTTGGGAATTCCCGCCTTGCAGGCAGCCTTCTTCGCTGAGCGGCACCGCTCGGGCGAGCACCGCGCCATCCTGTTGACCCGCGCGCTGGATGGCTGGCATGAGCTTGAACACTGGCTGGACCAATGGTCTGCAGTCGAACTCGGCCAGCGCGAGGCCCTGCTGGACGCCTGCGGCCGTTTGGCGCGGCAGCTTCACGGAGCCGGGCAGATGCACGGCTGTTTCTACCCCAAGCACATCTTCCTGCGCCCTGCTGCCGTTGGTTACGAAGCGTGCCTGATTGATCTGGAGAAGACGCGCCCACTGCTGTTCGGGCGTCGCGACCGGGTCAAGGACCTGGAGCCTCTGTTGCGCCGTGCGCGTATCTGGAGCGCCGATGATATCCGGCGCTTCCTGGTTGCCTACCTGGGAAGCTGCGCCGATGCCGAGCATTGGGAACAGCTCCTGATGCGGCGCCAGCGTGACAAGGAGAGCCGCGCATGAGGCTCGCTGAACTCGCTGGCATGGGGCGTTCCCCTGCCTTGCCGCTGCAGCTTGAGCTGAACGGCGAACTGCTGCAGTTGGAGACCCTGCTGCGTGTGTTGCCGGGCCAGCGCTATGTCGGCGCGGCGACGTGGAGAGGTCGTCGCGTGTTGGCCAAGCTGCTGGTGGGGGGCAAGGCAGCCCGCCACTTCGAGCGCGAGCGCCAGGGCGCCGAGCTGATGGCGCGCCAGGGCCTGCCGACGCCGACCCTGCTGGAAAGCGGGCTGGCCTCCGGACAGGGCGGCTGGCTGTTGTTCGAGTTCCTCGAGGGCGCCAGCAGCCTGTGGGACGAGTGGCGCCTGGTCGAAGGCGAGCCGTTGCTCTCCGACGGCCAGCAGCGCGTAGTGGGTGAAGCCCTGGAGCTGGTCGCCCACTTGCATGCTCGCGGCCTGGTGCAAGAGGACCTGCACCTGGACAACGTCCTCCGGCATGACGGGCAGCTCAAGCTGATCGATGGCGGCGGCGTGCGTGCCGTCTGCGAGGGCGAACCCCTGCCCCGCGAGCAGGTGCTCGCCAATCTCGGGGTGTTCTTCGCCCAGTTGCCCGCCACCCTTGCGCCTTACCTGGAAGAGCTGCTGGTGCATTACCTGCTGGCCAACGGCGAGCACGCCTTGCCGCTGGAAATGCTGGAGAAGGAGATTGCCCGGGTCCGCCGCTGGCGCCTGCGTGATTTCCTCGAGAAGGTCGGTCGCGAATGCAGCCTGTTCAGCGTCCGGCGCTCGCTGTTCGGCCTGCGTGCCGTTCGTCGGGATGCCGAGGCGCGCGTGGCGCTGCTGCTGGCCGCTCCGGATGCCGCCATCGCCGCCGGTCATCGCTTCAAGGATGGCGGCGCCGCAACGGTGGCAAGGGTGGAGCAAGGCGGCGAGACGCTGCTGGTCAAGCGCTATAACATCAAGAACCTGCTGCACTGGCTAAAACGCTTCTGGCGGCCGTCCCGTGCCTGGCACAGCTGGCGCGAGGGTCATCGCCTGGCGTTTCTCGGCATAGCTACGCCGCGCCCGCTGGCGGTGGTGGAGCACCGCTGGTTGGGTCTGCGCGGGCGGGCGTACCTGATTACCGAATATCTGCCAGGTCAAGATATAATTGCCCGTTTTCGAGACGCCCAGGCGGATAGTGCGGGCAATAGCCTGCCGCCGAAAGCCGAGCTGGAAGCCCTGGATCGCCTGTTCGCCGCGCTGATCCGCGAGCGCATCAGCCACGGCGACCTGAAGGGTCACAACCTGTTCTGGCAGGACGGGCATTGGTCATTGATCGACCTGGATGCGGTCCGGCAACACGGCAGCGAGCGCAGCTTCGCCAGGGCCTATGCCCGGGATCGCGAGCGCTTCCTGCGCAACTGGCCGGCGGATTCGGCGCTGTACCGCCACCTGGATGAACGTTTACCCAAGGCCAGCTTGAAGCCCGAGGCTTGAAGCTGGGAATGAGCCCCGAGGGGCTGTGTACTGGACAACTTGCCGGGCGTCACGACGCCCGGCCGCTTTGATAGAGGCTTAACACTGTGGCACTGACGATCCTCGGCCTTTCCGGCGCCCTCAGCCATGATCCTTCCGCCGCGCTCTACATCGACGGCAAGCTGATCGCGGCCGCCGAAGAAGAGCGCTTCGTGCGCGACAAGCACGCGAAGAATCGCATGCCCTACGAGTCGGCCAAGTTCTGCCTGGAGCAGGCGGGCATCAAGCCGTCCGACGTGGACGTTGTGGCCATCCCCTTCGCCCCCATCAGTCTCTTCGGCAAGGCCCGTTGGCAATACGCCAAGCGCTACTGGTATGCACCGGACCGTGCCCTGGACGCGATCCTGATGGGCAACCGCCGCTACAAGCGCTACCGCAACAAGATCGTCTGGTGTCTGGAGCAACTGGGCTTCGACGCCAAGAGGGTGAAGATCGAACCGGTGGAGCATCACCTGGCCCATGCCTCCAGCGCCTACCACTGCTCCGGCTTCAAGGAGAAGACTGCGATCCTCGGGATCGACGGCAAGGGCGAGTACGCCACCACCTTCTTCGGTTGGGGCGAGAACGGCAAGATCCACAAGATCAAGGAGTTCTACGACCCGGACTCCCTGGGTGGCCTCTATGGCGCGATCACTGAGTACCTCGGCTTCGAGATGCTCGACGGCGAGTTCAAGGTCATGGGCATGGCGCCCTATGGTGACGCGGCCAAGTACGATTTCTCCCGCCTGGCCAAGTTCGAGAATGGCGAGCTGGTGATCAACACCGACTACGCCAACGTCATCGGCTTCCGCCGCTACAAGGAAAACGGCAAGGGCTACTACTTCTCGCCCAAGCTGATCGAGTGGCTCGGGCCGAAGCGCCAGGGCGATATCGCCGACGACCCCTACATCCACTACGCCGCCAGCATGCAGGCACTGTTCGAGAAGCTGGCGCTGGAGATGATGGACTACTACCTGGGCGACATCATCCGTGACACCGGCAAGATCGCTTTCGCCGGCGGCTGTGCGCTCAACGTCAAGCTGAACCAGAAGATCATCGCTCGCCCGGATGTGAAGGAGCTGTTCGTGCAGCCGGCCTCCGGCGACGCCGGCACTGCCGTGGGCGCTGCGGCTTTTGTCTCCCACAAGCGCGGTGTGCCGGTGGAGAAGATGGAGCACGTCTACCTCGGTCCGTCCTACTCCAACGAGGACGTCATTGCCGCCTGCGCCAAGCACCCGAACAAGCCGGTGTTCAAGCGCATCGAGAACACCCCGGAGCGCATCGCCCGCATCATGGTCGACGGTAACCCGGTGGCCTGGTTCCAGGGGCGCATGGAGTTCGGCCCGCGTGCTCTGGGCGGTCGTTCCATCATCGGTTGCCCGAGTGTTCCGGGCGTCGCCGATCGCATCAACGAGCAGATCAAGTTCCGCGAGCGCTGGAGGCCCTTCTGCCCGTCGATGCTCGATACCGTCGCACCGAAGATGCTCAAGGTAGACCACCCGAGCCCCTTCATGACCTTCACCTTCGAGGTCAACGAGGAGTGGAAGGAGCGCGTCTCCGAGGTGGTGCACGAGGACGGGACGTCCCGTGCCCAGGTGCTGGAGCGTCGCCACAATCCACGCTGGTACGACCTGATGCTCGAACTGGAGAAGCTGACCGGCAACGGTGTATCGCTGAACACTTCCTTGAACCGTCGCGGTGAGCCGATGATCTGCTCGCCGACCGATGCTCTGAACATGTTCTACGGGTCGGACCTGCAGTACCTGATCATGGAAGACATCCTCGTGGTCAAGGAAGGTGCCGAGTGGTATGAGCAGCTCTGAACCGCGCGTCCTGCAGTTCTGCCACGGCTATGACGGGCCCTTTCTCGATTGCGCCCGTCAGTACGCCGTGCTGTTCGAAGGCACTCCTTACAAAGTGACCACCGTCTACCTCACCGGCGAGCCGAGTGAGGCGGTGGTGCAGGGATCGGCCTCCGACGAAGTGATCTTCCTCGGTCAGAGCAGTCGCGACGTGAGGGGGCTCAAGCTCGGAGCGATCCGCGCGATCCGCAAGATCGTGGCGGGTCGCGATTTCCGTTTCTGCATCGCCCACCGTTTCAAGCCGATCTACATCGCCTTGCTGGGCACATCGCTGCCTGTGATCGGCGTGCACCATGCTTTCGGTGACTACCAGCGGTTGTCGCGCCGGGTGTTCGCCAACTTCTTCCGCAAGCGCCTGGCGTTGCTGGGGGTGTCCAATGCGGTGCGTGACGACATGCGTCGTTGCCTGCCACGCTGGTCTGCCGAGCGGATCGAGACCCTCTATAACCGGATCGATATCGAGGCGGTCCAGGCTGACCTCAAGTCTCGCGAAGAGGCGCGCGAGATGCTTGGCCTGCCCCAGGATGCGTGGGTGGTCGGTAATGTGGGGCGCCTGCACCCGGACAAAGACCAGGCCACGTTGATTCGCGGGTTCGCCGAAGCGTTGCCGCAACTGCCAGCCGGTAGCCTGCTGGCCATCATGGGCAGTGGACGGCTTGAGGCTTCCCTGAAAGCGCTGGCCGAGCAATTGGGCGTTACTGCACGGGTACGCTTCCTTGGGCAGGTCCCGGAAGGACGGCGGTATTTCCGTGCGTTCGACCTGTTCGTGCTCTCGTCCGATCACGAGCCCTTCGGCATGGTGCTGCTGGAGGCGATGGCAGCGGGGATTCCCGTTGTTTCCAGCGACAACGGGGGGGCTTGTGAGGTTGTTAAAGGCGCTGGGCGATTATTCAGCTATCCGAACTCATCTATGTTGTCTGCCGTGATTATGGAATCCGCTCAGAGTCCTGTCAGTGTTGTCCCTTTGCGCCTTGAACAGGTGTTTTCTGATTCCGCAGCCAAAAGGCGCTTCTGGGAATTGCCACTGGTCTCGCTATGGAGTAAAGCTGGATGAGCGCCTGTCAGCGTCGCCTCGTGTATCTCCTGTACGGCGGGCAGGCGGAATATCGGTGGGAGGCGAAGTACAGCCTGCTTTCACTACTGCGGCAGACTCCTCGAGAAGAGCTTCCCCAGATCCTCGTGTACACCGACAGGCCCGAGGATTTCCATGGCTGGCCCGTAGATCTGGAAGTGCTTGATGACGATCGGCTCAAGCAATGGCGTGGTAGCCAGGGCTATATGCACCGTTTGAAAGCAGCGGTAATGCACGATGCTTTCAACCTCCCAGGCGCCAGTATCTTCATCGATACCGATACCTTTTTTGCGGGCTCTGCGAGCAGGCTGTTCGAGCGCCTGGAAAAGGCCGATTGGTTGGTGGATGAAGTAGAGGCGCGTTGGGATGAATGGCGGGGCGAGCGCCTCCATGACGCCGCAGCCGAAGTGCTGGAGCGTGAATACAAGATCAAGGGCGATATGCCACTGATCAACTCTGGCGTATTGGCCCTCAGAAAAGAGCCGGTTGCCTGTATGGATATGGCGATCCGCCTGATTGATGAGATCTACCCGCTGGCACCTGATGTCCATGTTGTTGAGCAGTTTGCTGTTGGCTGTGCAGCTTACGTGAGAAGGCTGGGGGTGCCCGCGAACGCCCAGGGGATTGTCAATCATTACTATGGCGACAAGCTTTTTTGGCGCCTGATGATCGCTGAGTTCTTCTCGATTCACGGGGAAGAGTTTTCCGAGCGTTTAGTTGCCGTTTCCGCTGAACTGCCTTCGCAAAGGCCCAAGCCTTCATTGCTGAAGCGTCTCAAGTTTCGCCTGTTTGCAATTGGGCTGGATAAACAGGCTCGCAAGGGCGCGCGCGCGGCTTTTTTTGCGTTGGAAGTACCCGCTGATCGATACTCCCGGTCGTGTGCGCCTGCCTATGCCCTTGATTGCCTGAACGCTCTCAAATCTGAGGGTGGTGAGCAGGATTTGCCGCCAAGCTGGCGGAAACTCCTTACGGCCTCTCAGGTGCAACGATTGGGTGATCTGCTCGAGCAGGCGAGAAAGTTGTGTTGAGGTAACTGCCTGCACTCGCCTTTTTCGCCTATCGAAGGGATATTGCGCCTGGTGTTCGGTGTATGACTGCAGGTTGGCTGGTATTCGCCTTGGTACGTTGAATGGGCTCGCCCCATGGAAGCTTCGTTCTTTTTTAGTTGAGGTTTGGAAGCGTGGTCGTGTCCCCGAGCATTTGCTTTGTCATTCCCTATTTCGGGCGTTGGCCATTCTGGATGCCGTTGTTTCTGGAAAGTTGCCGGCTCAATCCCGATATTGATTGGCTGCTCTTCAGTGACTGTGGTGAGCCCGAGGGTCTGCCGCCGAACGTCCGTATCGAGCCAGTCGACTACGCAAGCTATTGCGCATGGGTCTCTCAGCGTCTCGGCATTCCTTTCGCGCCGGCAAATCCGTACAAGCTCTGCGACCTCAAGCCGGCGCTCGGTTACATCCATGAGGACCGGCTGCGGGGCTACGACTTCTGGGCCTTTGGTGATCTTGATGTTCTCTACGGGCGTTTGCGGCAGTACTTCACCTCCCAGCGATTGGCACGTTACGACCTTTACTCCACTCACGCTCGTCGCGTCTCGGGCCATTTATGCCTGCTGCGCAATACCGCAGCGATGCGTGAGGTTTTCATGCG
Organism: Pseudomonas sp. ENNP23; assembly: GCF_001728945.1. Lineage (NCBI taxonomy): Bacteria > Pseudomonadati > Pseudomonadota > Gammaproteobacteria > Pseudomonadales > Pseudomonadaceae > Pseudomonas > Pseudomonas sp. ENNP23. Next base: position 12,784 of record NZ_LYSP01000042.1, on the reverse strand, counting down.
AATGCCAGAGTGGCAGAGGCGGTTAAGTGACCAGATGCATCACGCGCTCGACGAAGGGGCATTCACTCGGCTGTTCCTGTGGCGCAAGAACTTCCCTGAACCGCTTTTCAACCTGGTCGGTCGATTCAATCCATTGCGTCGGCGTAGTGAATTCACCGAGGCGTTCAGTACACCCTACGGGTGCGTTCCATGGATTGATGGAAGTTTCCGTTTTCCTCAGCGCTGGTTCTGGCAAAACGGCAGCTTGACCAACGACCTAGATGGTGATCGCCAATTCCCCTATTTCCATTTCGCTATTTGGAAGCGGGATGCATGGAATAGCCAGTCGGAACCCGCCTGGCGGGCAACGCAAGCGCTTGCTGAAACGCACGCCTGGGTGATCGACGAAAAAGGATTCGCAGAGTGGAAATGAACAAAGGGCGCCGTATCAAGGTCCTGCAGTTGCACCCTGACTACAACATCAAGACGCATGACTTTGCGGACTTGGGGGAGCAGATTTTCCGGGCCTTGCCGTCGGAGCGATTCGAAACCGTCAACGCATTTCTGCGGGGACGCCCGGCTGCCGGGCAGCCAGTGAGTCGAGCTGAGCGCTCGATCTACTTCGGCTTTTCCGACAGCCAGCTCAAAGGTATGCGAATTCGTGCCATGTGGCGTCTTTACCAGTACTGCCGGAGCGAGCGCTTCGATGTGGTGATCTGTAATCGTTTCAAGCCAGTGAACATGATGCTGATGCTCAACCGCTGGTTGAAAATTCCGCTTTGCATCGGCATCGCACATGGTTTTGGAGAATATGACCGCGCCTATCGACGGCGCCAGACCGCGAGCCTAGTCAACTCATCCTGGCGCTTCGTCGGAGTTTCCCCAGCCGTGCGGCAGTATCTGCTGGAGTGTCGCTGTGGTTTCACTGAGCGCAACACCGCTGCGATCACCAATGCCATCGATATTGTCCAGGCGGAAGCGCTGCAACTGTCTCGTGAGGTCGCGCGTGAGCAACTGGGGCTTCCCACGCATGCGCGTTTGGTGGGGGCACTGGGGCGCCTAGTTCCGGTAAAGGGGCACATCTACCTGGTGCAGGCGTTCTCGCAAGTTGCGGAGCAATTTCCTGATGCCCACCTGGCGATCATTGGTGCTGGGCGAGAGCATGATCGTCTGCAGCATGAGACCGAGCGTCTGGGTTTGGCGGGGCGAGTTCACTTGCTCGGGTTTCGTGAGAATGCCTTGCGCTATGTCCGCGCGTTCGACATCTGGGCAATGCCTTCATTGGCTGAAGGGTTGGGTCTGGCATTGCTCGAGGGCATGAGTGGACGTCTGCCGGTCATCGCGAGCGATGTACCCGCCATGCTGCCGCTGATCCAGGGGGCCGGTGGCCTGGCTGTTCCGCCAGCCAATGTGCCGGCCTTGAAAGAGGCATTGTCCCAATACCTTGCGCTAAGCGATGCCCAGCTCGCAGAGAAAGGCGAAAACGCTTATCGCTATCTGCAGGAGCAGCACGACATTGATGTTTTTCGCCAGCAGTATCTGGAACTGATTGAAACGGCTTTGGAAGAGGTAGCGAAATGACCCTGCAACAGCCTTTAGTGACCGTCATCGTCGCGTCTTATAACCATGCGCCCTACATCGAACAGTGCATCTTGAGTGTCGTTCAGCAGACTTACCCGAGCATTGAGCTGCTGGTTATCGACGATGGCTCCACTGACGACAGTGCTGTACGTATCCAGCGATTGCAGCAGCAATACGGATTTGATTTCCGTGTGCAGCAGAACAAGGGGCTGACCCACACCCTCAATGAAGCTGTGGCGAGAGCCCAAGGAAGCCTGATTGCTCCGTTTGGCTCGGACGACATCATGGTTCCCGAGCGTATCGCCAAGCAGGTCGCCTACATGCAGGACAAACCAGAGGTGGGGATCTGCGCCGGGAACATTGAGCTGATCGATTCGGCGGGTCAGCTGTTTCCGGAGTCGCGTCAACGCCGTGACACTGCGTTCCGCCGGTTGGATTTCGATGATGTGTTCATGGAGCGCAAGCCTTACCCGCCGGCGCCTACGCTGCTTTTCCGCAAGGAAGCGCTGGAGCGCGTGGGGGGATTCGATCCTCAGATACGCCTGGAAGACCTGCTGATCGAACTCAAGATCACCCATGCGGGCTATTTTATCGATTGCCTGGGCGAGGTATTGGCGCAGTACCGGAAGCACGGCAGCAACTCATCCAAGAACACGCCTTTCATGGTGGATAGCATCTTGCGCACTTACGCCTTGTTCAGTGCCCATCCTCAATACGAGTTCGTGAGAACGCGCTTCCTCAGCTCGATGTTCCTGAAATGCTCCAATCGTGATCGTCAGTATGCTCGCCAACTGCTACGCCAGATTCCGTTCCGCTCCTGGAACAAGAAAACCTGGCGTGGATTAGGGCGACTGCTTTTCTCTCCCTTGGAGAAGCAGTGACCGGCAGTTTCATGCTGACTGATCGTTTGCTAGAACGGCTTTGGCGTAATGCTCTGCGTGCTGGGCATAGCCCTCAGCCAGTGCGTCGTTGAATTGCTCGAATAGCCAGGATCTGTCCTCGTCATAGCGGCGCATATGCTTGAGGTTGCGTAGCCTTAGGCGCAGGCTCAGTGGCCGAGGGCCAATTTTCATGTCGGCAAGATCGATCAAGCCGAGCTCGGCGCTTGGCATCAGCAGCACGTTGCCCAGGTGAATGGAGCGGAAGTAAACGCCCTTCTCATGCAATAGGCCCAGCAGTTGGCCGAACTGCTTGACCAAAGGCTGTTGCTGCGAAGGCCTGGATTGCCCCAAGGCGTGCCTCAGGGTTTCACCGGGTAGGGGGCGATAACGTACGGCTGTACGATTGACTGGGTCTTCAAGGCGATAGACCTCAACGATCTCCGGTGTGGCGAAGCCGAGTCTTTGCAGGCGCTTGGCGTTGTCGGCGAAACGCTGAGCGTAGGGTTTCAGTGTTTCGCTGGAGAACATGCGGCGTTTACGAAACAGTTTGAGGAAGCTGCCGTCGCTCAAACGCAGGACCTTAGGGCCAAGCCCGTCCTGTTCCAGAACTTTCGAGTCGTGACATAGAGCCTGCAGCTGCTTGTTGGAAAGAAAGAGCATCAGGTGGATTTCTCCTGTTGGCGTCCAATGCTCAGTGTGGCGACCCATGCCAAGGGGATCCAGGTGAGCAGCCAGTGCTCTTTGGGGCGTGGCAGGATGCCACCTCCCTCGGTCAGCCCCGCTCCCAGCCCGTAGAGCACCAATGCCCCGGCGATGATGAAGCAGGCGTCACTGCGGCTTCGCCAGCAGATCCACAGGGCGCTGGCATGCATGAATAGCCAGCACAGACCCCCGACCAAGCCGGTATAGAAGAGCACGCCCAAGAAAAAGCTATGGGGTTCGCTTAACGCATAACCAATTTCTGGGATGACGAAAGAAACAGGTGCATCAAATCCGTGGCCTATCAAAGGGTGGAGTTGGATTTTCTCCAGCGCCATTTGCCAGATATCGAAGCGATAGGAGGTTCCGCGGTTCAGAAGGCTTTCCGGATAGAGCAGCAGCAGGCCAGTCACGATGATTACGCTTAGCGTCGCAAGCAATACCGCACGCCTATTCCAGCAGCAGATCACCATCCAGGCTGACGCAATTGCAGCGGCTAGCAATGGCGTCCGAGAGCCTGTGGCGAGCAAGGCCATGAACAACAGCGCCAGCGGCAAAAGCGCGACAAGACCGTTTCTAGGCACGGCGGTCATCGCATAGCCGAGCCAGAGGATGCAGAAGAAGCCGAACAGGTGCGAACTGAGCAGGGGGTTGTCCAGTGCGCCGCTCCCGATCAGGCGGGCTCCATCTGAGTAATGACGGGCGAAATCGACCAGTGAGTAGGCCGCAATAGGAATCATCAACAGTGCGGCCAGATGGATAGCCCTCAGAAGCCGCGAGCAGTTGTCACGTGCCATCAGAGCGCAGGCGACAAACAGCATGAGGATGTACAGCGGCCTCTTTAAAAGGGAACTCACGGACTCATCCGTAGCTGACCAGGCGATGCTCAGCAATGCCCAAGCGGAGAACGCGATGAAGGCAAGCGTGACGGGTGTCCTAAATACACGCAGCGCCTGGGCAGGCTGAAACAGGAATGCAATGAGTGCTGGGGCCGCCATGAGCGCATAGAAGAGCTTGTGGTACTGGTTGCGCTCACCCAACCACGCAAGACCGGTCAGCAGGCAGAACAGGCCGGCTGGTAGTACCCAATCGCTGATGAAGTTGAACGCATTGCGCTGCCAGGCGCGTGAAGCGAGAGACATTTAGCCCGCATCCCTGATGTCGAATCGAGGCGCGATTCTACGGGATACAGCCGGATATTTCGCGTGTCTGGCGGGGCAGAGGGGCTGTGGTAGCATATGCGCCCGCTCTGCCCATGGCGCACTTCCATGACCGACAATTCTGCAGACTCGCGATCGACCTCGAGCCTGAAGATCTATTTCCGGCTGCTCTCCTACGTAAAGCCCTACATCGGCCTCTTCCTTATCAGCATCGTCGGGTTCCTTATCTTCGCCTCGACCCAGCCCATGTTCGGCTATGTGCTGAAGTACTTCGTCGACGGGTTGAACAACCCCGAGGCCAGCTTCTTCGCTGGTGTGCCCTTCGTGCAGGACCACCCCTGGCTGGCGCGCCTGCAACTGCTTCAGGCCGTGCCGCTGCTGATTGTGTTCATCGCGCTCTGGCAGGGGATCGGCTCCTACCTCGGCAACTACTTCCTGGCCAAGGTCTCGCTCGGCCTGGTCCATGACCTGCGCCTGGCGTTGTTCAACAACCTGCTGGTGCTGCCGAACCGCTACTTCGACAACCACAACTCCGGGCACCTCATCTCCCGCATCACCTTCAACGTCACCATGGTGACCGGCGCCGCTACCGACGCTATCAAGGTGGTGATCCGAGAAGGCATGACGGTGGTCTTCCTGTTCGCCTCCCTGCTTTGGATGAACTGGCAACTGACCCTTGTGATGGTGGCCATCCTGCCGCTGATCGCCTTCATGGTGAGCAGCGCCAGCCGCAAGTTCCGCAAGCAGAGCAAGAAGATCCAGGTCGCCATGGGGGATGTCACCCACGTCGCCTCCGAGACCATCCAGGGCTACCGGGTGGTTCGCAGCTTCGGTGGCGAGTCCTACGAGTCGAGCCGCTTCCTCGACGCCAGCACCAGCAACACCGACCGCCAGTTGAAGATGACCAAGACCTCCGCGGTCTACACCCCCCTGCTGCAGCTGGTGATCTACAGCGCCATGGCGGTGCTGATGTTCCTCGTCCTCTATATGCGTGGTGATTCCTCGGCCGGTGACCTGGTGGCCTACATCACCCTGGCCGGCTTGCTGCCCAAGCCGATCCGCCAGCTGTCCGAAGTCAGCTCCACCATCCAGCGCGGTGTCGCCGGTGCCGAGAGCATCTTCGAGCAGCTGGACGAAGAACCCGAGATTGACCGAGGCACCGTCGAGCGCGAGCATGTCGAGGGCCGCCTGGAGGTCCGCCATCTGAACTTCCAGTACCCGGGCTCGGAAAAGCCCGTCCTGGAAGACATCTCCTTCGTCGCCGAACCCGGCCAGATGGTGGCCCTGGTGGGCCGCTCCGGCAGCGGCAAGTCGACCCTGGCGAACCTCATCCCGCGCTTCTACCACCACGAGAACGGCGAGGTCCTGCTGGACGGCGTCGAGATCGAGGACTACCGCCTGCGCAACCTGCGCCGACACATCGCCCTGGTCACCCAGCACGTCACCCTGTTCAACGACACGGTGACCAACAACATCGCCTACGGCGACCTCGCCGGCGCCCCGCTGGAAGACGTCAAGGCCGCCGCCGAAGCCGCCTTCGCCGCCGAATTCATCGAGAAGATGCCCCAGGGCTACGACACCCTGGTGGGCGAGAACGGCGTGCTGCTGTCCGGCGGCCAGCGCCAGCGCCTGGCCATTGCCCGCGCCCTGCTGAAGAACGCACCGCTGCTGATCCTCGACGAGGCCACCTCCGCCCTGGACACCGAGTCCGAGCGGCACATCCAGGCTGCTTTGGACGAAGTGATGAAGGGTCGCACCACCCTGGTGATCGCCCACCGCCTCTCCACCATCGAGAAGGCCGACCTGATCCTGGTGATGGACCAGGGCCGCATCGTCGAGCGCGGCACCCACCGCGAGCTGCTGGCCCTCAACGGTTACTACGCCCGCCTGCACGCCAAGCAGTTCGAGGACGACGGCAAGGACGCGGTGGAGCAGGACGCCTGATGCTCAGCTACCTGCGTGCCTGGCGTGAGCGGGGCTGGGAGCCCATCGACGCCGCCACCTATGCCCGTGCCTGGCATGAGTTCGGCGGCAGCGTCGCCACCCACCCCGAGGTGGTCGAGCGCCTGGCCGGCCTGGCCGGCATCCCCGTGCGCTACCTGGGTCGGAACCAGGGTGGCCGTCTGGTCGCTGCACTGCCCACCTGGGGCCGACACCTGGCGCTGTCCAAGGACGTGCTCAAGCAACAGGGCAAACGCGGCCTGTTCGACCTGGGCAACGCCGAAATCATCCTGCCCATCGCCGAGCAGGCCGGCGTGGCCCTGCGTCATCGGGCCCGCTATGTCTCGGCCCTCAACCTCGGCGGCATCACCGGCCTGCGCGAGCAGCCCGAGGGCCTGGCCCTGGCTCGCGAGCCGGAGGACTACAGCAAGAAGTTCCGCTACAACCAGCGCCGCGAACAACGTCTGCTGGAAGAGGCGGGCGGCGTGATCCGCCCCATGCTGGAGCTGGAACCGGCGGAGCAGGCCGCCATCTATGCCGATCTCTTCCACCGCCGCTGGGGCTTCGACGCCACCGGCAAAGCGCACCTGGCCGAAGTGTTCGGCCTGATGCGCGAGTTCATGACCGGCTCGCTGATCTACCTGGAGGAGCGCCCCGTGGCCATCCAGGTGCTCTACCGGGTCGAGGCCCCGCGCTGGGTCAGCCTCGAATACATCAACGGTGGCGTCGACCCCCAGGAGCGCGCCTTCAGCCCCGGCAGCGTCCTCAGTTTCGTCAACACCCAGGCCGCCTGGGCCGAGGCCCGCGCCTTGGACAAGCCGCTGCGCTACTCCTTCGGGCGTGCCGACCGCGAATACAAGGACCGCTGGTGCCACCGCGTGCCCGTCTACCAGGTGTGAACCCATGAGCGGACGCAAGCAGCAACTGCTGAAACGCCACCGCCGGCAGAAGCGCATCGCGCTGCTGGTCGCCCTCGTCCTGCTGCTGGCCCTGGGCATCGGCCTCGCCTGGTGGCTGGTGCCGCTGGCCCTGGTGCTGGGCTGGATCGCCCATGAAGCCTGGTTCGCCGACCACCTGTTCTACGCCCCGCGCGACGACTACCGCCACGCCTTCCCGGCCGGCACCCCCGAGTGGCCGCTCGACCTGGCCAGCGGTTGCGTCCACCTGCCTGAGGGGGCAGGCGAGGCCGACACGCTGATCCTGCGGGTACGCCTGCGCGCGTCCTGGCTGGGGCGCTGGCTGGATCCGGCGGTCCACATAGGCGACGACCGCCAGGACTTCGAGCGCGGCGTCGACGGCTGGCGCTACCTCAACCTGACCGGCCAGCACCACGCGCTGCGGGCCGGGACCCTGGCCATCGGCGGACGCTTCTGCCGGATCGCCGCCGACGCCACCCTCTACGCCCTCGCCCAGCCGGACTTCCGCCAGCAGCGGGTGATGGTCATCGCCCCCCACGCCGACGACGCCGAACTGGCCGCATTCGGGCTGTACAGCCAGGCCGCCGAGGCCAGCATCGTCACCCTCACCCAGGGCGAGATCGAAGCCGAGCACTACCAGCGGCTCGGCCTGGATGCCGCCGATGCCGCCCGCCTCAAAGGGCGCCTGCGCAGCTGGGACAGCCTGGCCATCCCGCTCTGGGGCGGTGTCCCGCAATCCCGCTGTGTGCAGCTCGGCTACTACTGCCTGCAGCTCCCGGCCATGGCCCAGGCACCCGACCAGGGCTTCGGCTCGAAGGTTTCCAGGGATGCCGACGTCCGCACCGTGCGCCAGCACAACCCCATCGAGCTGCCAGGCGACGCCGACGGCGTGCCCAGCTGGACCAATCTGGTGGCTGACCTGGCGCGCCTGCTGGAGCATTTCCGCCCCGAGGTGGTGGTCACGCCCCATCCCGAGCTGGACCCTCACAGCGACCACGTCGCCGCGACCCAGGCATTGCTCGCGGCCATCCAGCAAGCCGACTGGCAGCCCGCCAGCCTGCTGCTCTACGCCAACCACCTGCACGACAACGACCGCTGGCCCATGGGCCCCGCCGGCCAGGGCATCGCGCTGCCGCCGGCCATCGAGCCGCTTCCGGCCGACCCGCTGTGGAGCCTCTGCCTGGATGCCGCGCAACAGCGTGACAAGGCCCAGGCCCTGGCCATGCAGCATGACCTGCAGGGGCCGCTGCCCACCAAGAAACGCCTGCGCCGGCTGATCCAGCGCTGCCTCGCAGGCCGCCGCTGGCCAGCCACCGGCGAGGACGAATTCTTCCGCAAGGCCGTGCGTCGCCACGAGCTGTTCTGGGTCCGCCGGCTTTCCGATTGACGGGCGCCTTCGCCGGGGTGGATCGGCTGCTATGGTATGATCCGCGCCGTTTTTCCATGCCCTGGAGTCTTCATGAAGCTCACCATGCCCCGTTTCGATCTGGCCCCCGTTCTGGTGGTGGGCGATGTCATGCTCGACCGTTACTGGCATGGCGGCACCTCGCGCATCTCCCCCGAGGCGCCGGTTCCGGTGGTGCGTGTGGACCAGATCGAAGACCGTCCGGGCGGCGCCGCCAACGTGGCGCTGAACATCGCCGCCCTGGGTGCACCGGCGGCCCTGGTCGGCGTCACCGGTGAGGACGAAGCCGCCGAGAGCCTGCTCGCCAGCCTCGGCGCCGCCGGCGTGGACGCCCGCTTCCAGCGCATCGCCGGGCAGCCCACCATCGTCAAGCTGCGGGTCATGAGCCGCCACCAGCAACTGCTGCGCATGGACTTCGAGGAGCCCTTCGACACCGACGCCGAGGCCCTGGCCGCCGATGTCGAACGCCTGCTCACCGGCGTCAAGGTGCTGGTGCTGTCCGACTACGGCAAGGGCGCCCTGAAGAACCACCAGGCGCTGATCCAGGCAGCCCGTCGCAAGGGTATCCCGGTGCTGGCCGATCCCAAGGGCAAGGACTTCGGCATCTACCGGGGCGCCAGCCTGATCACCCCCAACCTCAATGAATTCGAGACCATCGTCGGCCGCTGCGCCGACGAGGCCGAGCTGGTCGCCAAGGGCGCCCGGCTCATGCAGGAGCTGGACCTCGGCGCCTTGCTGGTAACCCGTGGCGAGCACGGCATGACCCTGCTGCGCCCTGGCCACCCGGCCCTGCACCTGCCGGCCCGTGCCCGCGAAGTGTTCGACGTCACCGGCGCCGGCGACACCGTCATCTCCACCCTGGCCGCCAGCCTGGCGGCCGGCGAAGACCTGCCCCAGGCCGTCGCCCTGGCCAACCTGGCCGCCGGCATCGTGGTCGGCAAGCTGGGTACCGCCGCCATCAGCGCTCCCGAGCTGCGCCGCGCGGTGCAGCGTGAGCAGGGCTCCGAGCGCGGCGTGCTGAGCCTGGAGCAACTGCTGCTGGCCATCGAAGACGCCCGCGCCCACGGCGAGAAGATCGTCTTCACCAACGGCTGCTTCGACATCCTCCATGCCGGCCACGTGACCTACCTGGAGCAGGCCCGCGCCCAGGGCGATCGCCTGGTGGTGGCGATCAACGACGACGCCTCCGTCAGCCGCCTCAAGGGCCCCGGCCGACCGATCAACTCGGTGGACCGGCGCATGGCCGTGCTCGCCGGTCTCGGCGCCGTGGACTGGGTGGTGAGCTTCAGCGAAGACACCCCCGAGCGCCTGCTGGGCGAGGTCAAGCCGGACATCCTGGTCAAGGGTGGCGACTACGGCGTCGAGCAGGTGGTCGGTGCCGATCTGGTCCGCGCCTACGGCGGCGAAGTGCGGGTGCTCGGCCTGGTGGAGAACAGCTCCACCACCGCCATCGTCGAGAAGATCCGCAGCCGCTGATTCGCTGAGCTTTCCCACGGTCCGGCAGGGCCGACGCGCAGCAGACCCTGAACAGGGCTCTCACTGGCCGAGGCGCCACAGCGGCACGTCGGCCCGGTCATAGGCGCCTCTGGTAGGCGCGCGCATCATCCCGGCATCCTCACCCCGCGTGGAGCGATGCCATGAGTACCGATGTGCAGGGCCGTGCCCTGTCCGTGCTGAACCGCGTGGCCCAGGCCGACTGGCCGGACCGGTTCAAGCTGCGCAAACCCTTCGAACGCCTTCTCTACACCGGCAGCCGTGCCGGCTTCCGGATGGCGGCCAAGCCCGCCAAGTCTGCCAAGGCCCCGCGCCCGGCGGACCCGGACGGCCTCTTCGACCTGTCCCTCAGCGACGAGCAGCAGATGCTCGTGGACATGCTCGGCGCCTTCGCCAGCGAGGTCCTGCGACCGGCTGCGGAAGCGGCGGATGCCCAGGGTTGCGTCTCCGCCGAGCTGATCAACCAGGCCCTGGAGCTGGGCCTGGCCCACTACGGCGTCAGTGAAGCGCTGGGCGGCATGGCCGGCGAGCGTACCGTCGTCACCAACGCCCTGATCGCCGAAGCCCTCGGCGGGGGCGACCTGTCCCTGGCTGCCTCGCTGCTGGTGCCGCTGTCGGTGGCCAACTGCATCCGCCGCTGGGCCTCCCAGGAGCAGCAGGCCCGCTGGCTGCCCGCCTTCGTCGGGGCCGCGCGCCCGCCGGCCATGGCCATCGCCGTCAGCGAGCCGGGCCTGCTGGTCGACCCGCTGCGCCTGGCCACCCGGGCCAAGCGCAAGGGGCGTCACTACCAGCTCGACGGCGAGAAATGCCTGGTGCTCGAAGGCCTCAACGCCAGCGCCATCCTGGTCGCCGCCCAGACGGCCGACGGCCCGGCACTGTTCCGTGTGGATGTTGGCGCCAAGGGCCTGAACCTGCGCCCCGAACCGGCCATGGGCCTCAAGGCCTGCGCCACCGCCAGGCTGAGCCTGAAGGGCGTGCGGGTGCCGATGGAGGACCGCCTGGCCGGCAGTGCCTTCGATCTGGAGCGCTTCCTCGCCTACACCACCCTGGCCTGGTGCGCCCTCGCCGTGGGCACCGCCCAGGCCGCGCTGGACTACGTGGTGACCTACTGCAACGAGCGCGTCGCCTTCGGCGAACCCATCAGCCACCGCCAGGGCGTGGCCTTCATGGTGGCCGACATCGGCATCGAACTGGATGCCATGCGCCTGATGGTCTGGCGGGCCTGCGCCCGTGCCGAGCGCGGCGAGGACTTCCGTCGCGAGGCTTACCTGGCGCGCCTGCTGTGCGCCGAGAAAGCCATGAAGATCGGCACCGACGCCGTGCAACTGCTCGGTGGCCACGGCTTCACCAAAGAACACCCGGCCGAGCGCTGGTACCGCGACCTGCGTGCCGTGGCCCTCATGTCCGGCGGCCTGCACTTGTGAGAACCGTTTTTCTACCGATTGCGCGTCTAGCTCGAACGGTCGAAATCCGGTCCTGAGGACTTTGTGATGAACCTGGAAACCCCGAAGAAATTCCGTGGCCTGGCCAACCAGGCCCACCAGGTGGCGGCGAACTACTTCCGCCCCATCTCCCGCAAGTACGACAAGGCCGAGCACGCCTACCCCAAGGAGCTGGACCTGCTGGCCGCCCTGCTGGACGGCATGAACGCCGGCTCGCCCGACGCCGTCGGCGCCACCTCCGCCAGCAAGCGCGGCAGTGGCCAGGCGGAGGAGGGCGTGCGCAACGGCGGCAACCTCTCGGCCCTGCTGGGCGTCATCGAACTGTGCTGGGGCGACGTCGGCCTGCTGCTGGGCATGCCCCGCCAGGGCCTGGGCAACGCCGCCATCGCCGCCGTCGCCAACGACGAACAGCTCAAGCGCTTCGGCAGCACCTGGGCGGCCATGGCCATCACCGAACCGGGCTGCGGCTCGGACTCCGCCGCCATCCGCACCACAGCGGTGAAGGACGGTGACCACTACGTGCTCAACGGCGAGAAGATCTACGTCACCTCCGGCGAGCGCGCCGATGCGGTGGTGGTCTGGGCCACCCTGGACAGGAGCCTCGGCCGCGCCGCAATCAAGTCCTTCGTGGTGGAGAAGGGCACGCCCGGCATGACCGTCACCCGCCTGGAGAAAAAGCTCGGCATCAAGGCCTCCGACACCGCCTCCATCAGCTTCAACGACTGCCGCGTGCCGGCGGCCAACCTGCTGGGCAACCCCGAGATCGACGTGCAGAAGGGCTTTGCCGGGGTGATGGAGACCTTCGACAACACCCGCCCCCTGGTGGCCGGCATGGCCATCGGCGTCGCCAAGGCCGCGCTGGACCGGACCCGCGAGCTGCTGAAGAAGGCCGGCTGCAGCTTCGACTACCGCAAGCCGCTGCTCAGTGTGAGTCACGCCGAAGCCACCCTCTATCGCCTGGAGGCCGAGTGGGAAGCGGCGCGGCTGCTGACCCTCAAGGCCGCCTGGATGGCCGACAACAAGCTGCCCAACTCCAAGGAAGCCTCCATCGCCAAGGCCAAGGCCGGGCGCGTGGCCAACGAGGTCACCCTCAAGTGCGTCGAGCTGTGTGGCGCGCTGGGCTACGGGGAAGACGAACTGCTGGAGAAATGGGCACGGGACTCGAAGATCCTCGACATCTTCGAAGGCACCCAGCAGATCCAGTTGCTGATCGTGGCCCGGCGCCTGCTGGGCAAGAGCTCCAGCGAGCTGAAGTAGGCCGCGAGTGCGACTGGCGGGCTCAGCC